>JBIKSQ010000019.1:0-12597 GCA_044348555.1 Candidatus Nanopelagicales bacterium
CATTGAGAGCGTGATAGAGCACAGCCCCGACCAACCCAACCTCAAGCAAGTTCACGATCGGGGTTTTGTAGGTGTCAATAACCGCGTCGTACAACTCAACATCGACTCGCACGAGTGCGGTGTCGAGCACGTGTACGAACAGGAATAGAAACACTGCCACACCGGTGATTCGATGCGCCACCCAGGACCACATGCCTTCACGACCGCGGTAGAGCGTTCCAACTGATGTAGCCACGCTCGCCCTCCTTTAAAAATATGGTTTTTGGTAGCAGCACTGCTGCAGCTCGAATGCCCGAATTCTAAGTGAAACAGGGCAAATTCACCCCTGATAGTTGAGCCAGGGTGGTGCGCATCACATTAGGCCGAATACGACATACATTTGGCTCAGGATTTATAAGGAGCTCACCATGGAAATCACCAAAGCCCACTGGGATGGACTTATCACTGAAGCCCGCCGCATCATGAAATCTGCCTACGTCCCGTACTCCAAGTTTCCGGTTGGAGCCGCGGCCCTAGTGGAAGATGGCCGAATCGTGAGTGGCTGCAACGTTGAGAATGCCTCATACGGGCTGACGCTTTGCGCTGAATGCGGCCTGGTCTCGCAACTCGCAGCAACCGGCGGCGGAAAACTGATCGCTTTCGCCTGCGTCAACGGAGCCGGCGAGCCGCTCACACCCTGTGGACGTTGTCGACAATTGTTGTTTGAGCATGGTGGAAACGAGCTACAAATTTGGAATGGCGATGAAACCTTGACAATCGCACAACTACTACCCGGGGCATTCGGCCCGCACGATATGGGCTAGCCACTGTGGCTTGCCTTTCTATTTGAGAGTACCTTGCGCAACATGAACAGCACATCACCTATCGGCTTGATTGCCGGAACTGGTTTCTACTCACTAGCCAATCTGGTTGGGGCAAAAGTTGAAACTGTTGAAACGCCTTTCGGCACAGCATCTGTAACTCGGGGCACTTGGTTCGATTTGCCTGTCGTATTTTTGACAAGACACGGCGCTGGCCATTCCGTCCCACCCCACTTGGTTAACTACCGGGCAAATGTCTGGGCTTTAAAGCAACTGGGTTGCGAAGATGTGTTTGCAATCAACGTAACAGGTGGAATCGATCTCGATCTCACACCAGGCAGCATGGTTTGCCTGAGCGACTTTCTAGATTTCACCAAAAACCGAATTCCAACGTTCTTCGATGGCACCGGCGCTGAAGGCGTAGTGCATGTTGATGTTTTAGAGGCATACCATCCAGAGCTTCGCGCAGAACTTTTAAAAGCTGCAAACGAAATCAATCAACCACTTCGAGATGGTGGTGTTTATGTTTGTTTCGAAGGCCCAAGATTTGAATCCCCAGCCGAAATCCGAATGGCTGCAATGCTCGGTGGTTCAGTTGCTGGCATGACGGGCGTCCCTGAAGTCACTTTGGCAGTCGAGGCCAAACTTCGTTATGCCGCAATCTCGCTGGTTGTGAATCCAGCTGCTGGGCTCTCTGAAGAACCCATCACGATTGAAGATGTAAACCGAGTGTTGGCGGAGTCCAGCTCAGCAGTTCTGCAAATTGTTGAACGCGTAATTCAAAACCGAAAGGCTGCATAAGCCATGAGTTCTACTGTAATTTTCAAGAACCTGAGATACATCGTCACAGTTGATGCAACAAACACAGTGCTTCAAAACAGATCACTGCTGATTAAAGAAGGAAAAGTTGCAGAAATCGGCGACTTTGAAAGTTTGCAGGCGGCACATCCAAATGCAGAGATTGTGGATGGTTCCCGAAAACTTGCAATGCCTGGTTTGATCAACCTTCACACCCACACTCCGATGACGTTGTTGCGCGGTTTAGCTGAAGACACGGATCTGCAGGGATTTCTAAAACGCATCTGGGCAGCTGAAGGCGCGGTAATGGATCCAGAGACCGTTGAGCTCGGTGCAAAACTTGGAGCGGCCGAATCACTCATGGGCGGCGTAACTACAACACTCGATATGTATTTCCACCATGTTGATGGGCATCGTGGAGCAGTGGCAGCTGGCTCTCGCCATATCGGCGGACCAACCTTCATGGATTTCCCAGGTCCAGATAACAAGTCGTGGGAAGAGAGAGCCGCTTGGCTTGATTCCTGGCCGGCTGAACTTCGGGAAATCGGTGGACCAGAAGTTCCCACAATGGCAGGACCTCACGGCACTTACACAGTTTCGGAAGAGCATTTACGCCAAGTTCTTGATGGCGTGAGCAAATGGGACAACCCACTGCTGACGATTCACATTTCGGAGAATGATGCTGAGAATGCTGATGTTCAAGAACGTTTCGCAAAAACACCAACCGAGTTGTTGGCAGCAGCTGGCGGAATGGACGTCAACTTCCCGATCGTTTTTGGTCATGGCGTTCGACTAAGTGCATCTGATCGCAAACTGATTGCAAACTCACACATTGCGGTTGCGCATTGCCCGGGCTCAAATCTAAAACTCGCTTCCGGTGCGTTGGACTGGAACTTGTGGCGAAAAGATGGAGTGAATCTAGGTATTGGCACAGATGGTTGTTCAACTTCAAACGATCTAGACATGTGGGTTTCGATGCGACTAGCTGGACTACTTGGCAAACTCACAGCAAACGATCCAACAGTTGCCACTGCTACCGAAATTTTGCGCGCAGCAACCTTCGAAGGCGCAAAGGCACTCGGGATGGATAAGAAAATCGGCAGTTTAGAAATTGGTAAACAGGCTGACTTGGTGTTGCTCGATCTAGATGCTCCACATTTAACTCCAGTCAATGATGTCCCAGCCTTGCTGGTTTTTGCTGCTGGTAGGGGAGATGTATCGGACGTAATGGTTGATGGTGAGTGGGTTGTACGACACAAACTTTCCACCAAACTCGACATGGCTGAATTGCTGGAAAGCTCCCGAGTTGCTGGTGCAAAAGCTGCGAAGGCGGCTGACGAAGCATGATTGAACTTTCCGGGTTAGCTGCAGCCGATGTTGTGGCTCGGTTGGGCTTAGTTCCGTTGCCTGGCGAGGGCGGATATTGGAAAGATGGTTTTCGTACTAACGAGATGAATTCGATCTTGTTCTTGATGACAGATTCTTCCGAGGGCTTTTCAGCTCTACATCGATTGAAGATCACTGAAGGTTGGCAGTGGTTAGCCGGTACACCAGTGCGGATGTTGCAGTTTAAATCTGCGGCCGATGCGGCAGTGAAAGTTTTAAATGAGAAGAATTCTCAAACGGTTGTACCAGTTGATACTTGGCAAGCTGCCAGAACTCTGGGGGACTGGTCGTTGGTGAGTTGCTGGTGTGCGCCCCAATTCACCGACGATGTTTTTGAGTTAGGCAATCGGCAATCGCTCATTAACGATTTTCCTGAAATCACGAATTTGATTGAGGAGTTCACCCGATGAATCAAGCATTAGTTACAGGTTCGGCAGGGCTGCTCGGCCAAGCCGTGACGGTAGAACTTTCAAAATCTTTTTCAAACCTTGCCTTGCATTTCAACAAGTCAAAGCCAGATTTGAATTTATTAAGCAACGGCTGCAAGGCAGAACTTTTTCACCAAGATTTTTCAGTGGCCGATATTGACGAATCGAACTCCAATCTAATCAGCGCAATCAAAAAAGCTAGTGGTGCTGATATCGACGTAGCAGTTCTCAACGCGTCGAGTCAGCATTTAACTAAATGGAACGAACAATCCGCAGCTGACTGGGACAGCATGTACCAAAGTTCGTTGCGCCCAACCGCAAGCCTTTTACACAAACTTGGTGAGCACATGCGGCAATCGACAAACTCAAATCCAAAGGTCATCGTTGTGGTCGGCAGTATCGAAGGAATTCGGCCCGCCGTTAATCATGCGCCCTATGCGGTCATGAAAGCGGCACTGCATCACTTGGTGACGGCGGCGGCCTACGAACTTGGCCAATCAAACATTCGCGTTGTCGGAGTAGCGCCAGGTTTGATCGCTCGCGCTGGGCTTGAGGCAGATTGGCCTTCAGGTGTTTCGAGCTGGAAACAAACCGCCGCACTGGGCCGAATGGTTACTGCTGAAGAAGTTGCGCAAGCGATTGCATTTTTATGTAGCCCGAGTGCCTCAGCCATTACTGGTGTAACGATTCCGGTCGATGCCGGTTGGGGTTCGCACCCAGGTTGGTAGCGCGTAGGCTTTATTTAGACAAAGGAGTCGAAATGCACGCAATAGACATCATCGTCACCAAACGCGATGGCAAAGAACTAAGTGATGACCAGATCAAATGGATCATCGACTCCTATACAGACGAGACTGTTCCAGATGAGCAGATGTCGTCGCTACTTATGGCAATCTTCTTGAATGGCATGACGGGCCGTGAGCTTGCGACCTGGACTCAGGCAATGATTGATACTGGCAAACCAATCGACTTGAGTGCCTTATCGCGGCCAACCGTTGATAAGCATTCAACCGGTGGTGTTGGTGACAAAATCTCACTCCCGCTTTGTCCACTAGTTGCAGCATGTGGTGCTGCCGTGCCACAGCTTTCGGGCCGCGGGTTGGGTTACTTTGGTGGCACGCTAGACAAGATGGAAACGATTCCTGGTTGGAATCTGAAACTTAGCAATCAAGAAATGTTTGATCAGCTCGCAGCAATCGGTGTCGTTATCTGTGCAGCAGGTGCTGACCTGGCACCAGCTGACCGCAAAATTTATGCACTGCGAGATGTTGTTGGCTGCGTGGAGAGCGTGCCACTTATTTCTTCAAGCATTATGAGTAAAAAACTTTCCGAAGGAACTGCGTCATTAGTTCTCGATGTAAAAGTTGGTTCTGGCGCATTCATGACGACGATGGAACGTGCGACCGAACTTGCAAACACCATGGTTGGTATCGGCAACCGCAACGGTGTCAAGACTGTTGCGCTGTTGACTGAAATGGATACACCTCTTGGCTTTACTGCGGGCAACGCAATTGAAGTTGTGGAAGCAATTGAAGTTTTACAAGGCAAAGGTCCTGCAGATGTGCGCGAACTTACTTTGATTCTTGCGCGAGAAATGTTGACCCTTGCCGGACTGGATCCGAAACATCCAGATCATGATCCAGAAATTGCTCTGGATTCAGGTCGTGCTTTGCAGGTTTGGAAAGAAATGGTGCGCGCACAAGGTGGCGACCCGGAGGCAGAATTACCAGTCGCAAAACACCGGAGAGAAATAACAGCAACCGAATCTGGTTATGTTGGTCGACTAGACGCGTATCCAATTGGTGTTGCGGCTTGGCGACTAGGTGCCGGTCGGGCGCATAAAGATGACGTACTAAGTCCAGGTGCAGGTGTGCGTTGGTTCCACAAAGAAGGCGATCCAATTCAAGCTGGTGAAGTTATTTTTGAACTTCTCACTGACGAGGAATCCAGATTTGATGGTGCTATCGAGCTGCTAAATCAAGCGATGCAAATCACTCCAGTCACACCAGTAACACGGCCGCTGGTTCGCACCCGAATCACTGGATAAAAACACCACTCACATGCGTGCTTCAGCAGGACTAAAGTCCTGAAATAGCAGTATTTTTCAACGAAAAATACATTTTTACTATTGAAAAGAAATTCAATTATTACAACCTGACAAAGACTGATGTTTTTAGCAGGCCCACAGTTAATTTTTGCCATGAGTTGCGCTACCTTTGGCACGTCGCAAAGACTTTATGTCAGCCTTGAATGGCCAAAAACCATTTGAGTGCGACTCTTATATCGGCCACACCTCACAAGAGGTGTCGAGAGGAGTTACCCCCATATGATCGCAAAGCGTCTTATCGCTCTTGCAGCTGTTGCAACCTTGGCACTATCTGCCTGTTCAGGTTCCTCAACCGCAACCGACGACAATTGTGCAAGCGAAGAACAGTTCTGTATCGGTCTAGTGACCGACACTGGCAAGGTTGATGACAAGTCATTCAACCAGTCAGCCTGGGAAGGCGCTGTTGCAGCTGCTGACGAAACTGGCGGATTCGCTAAGTACGTCGAAACAGTTGACTCAAAGGACTATGCAGCAAACATGCAACAGTTCATTGACAAGGATTACGACGTCATCGTGACTGTTGGATTCTTGATGGCTGAAGCTAGCGTTGTTGCTGCTAAGGCAAACCCAGACACCGTTTTCATCGGTGTTGACCAGGATCAGTCTGCAGAGACTGTTGCAAACCTTGTTGGTTTGGTCTTCCCAGAAGATCAGGCTGGCTACGCAGCAGGCTTCCTAGCTGCAAAGATCTCAACCACCGGCAAGCTCGGTCAGGTTCTTGGTCTAGAAATTCCACCAGTTCAGAAGTTCGCATTGGGCTTTGAAGCTGGCGCAAAGGCAGCTAACCCAGCTGTTGAAGTTGTTACCGTCTACCACCCATTTGAGGGCGACGGATTCAACGACCCAGAGTGGGGTGCTAACGAAGCATCCAAGCAGCTCGGACAAGGCATTGACGTAATCTTCGGCGCAGGTGGCAACACCGGCAATGGCGCATTGCGTGAAATTGCTAAGGCTGAGGGTGCTGGCGAATCGATCTACTGCATCGGCGTTGACGCTGACCAGTGGAACACCGTTCCAGAAGCACAGTCATGCTTGGTTACTTCAGCAATGAAGCTCATCACATTGGGTGTTTCCGATCTAATCAAGGCTGCTAAAGAAGGAACCGTCACTGGCGGAAACTTCTTTGGTCAGACTGGTCTTGCTGATTACCACGACTTCGCATCGAAGATCGATTCAGCAATTCAAGACGAGGTTGCAGCAATCGTTGCAGGTCTCAAAGACGGCAGCATCCAGACCGGTGTTTCACTCGGTTAATTGATGTTCTAAGTTGGGAGCGGGGCGTCGCATGACGCCTCGCTCTCAATGCATAGGGAGATAAATGTGAGTGGCAACGAAGCCGACGTAGTACAAGTATCAACCGCACGCAGACTGTGGGAAGTGGCAGTCCGCAATCAAGCAATCGTGGTCCCAGTAATGGCACTCTCGATCGCTTTCGCAGTCGGGGCAATTCTGATTAGCTTTCAAGGCGTGAATCCGCTTTATGCGTATGAGTCACTCTTTAGATCTGCACTTTTTTCAACCGCTGGACTTGAACGCACTTTTGAAAAAGCAACTCCACTAATCCTCACGGGTTTAGCTGTAGCAGTTGCATTTCGAGTTGGTCTGTTCAACATCGGTGCACAAGGACAGCTGCTGACGGGTGCGCTGGCATCTGCTTGGGCGGGCTTTACATTTACATCACTACCAGGTTTTCTACTGGTTCCAGTGGCAATCGTTTTCGGCGCACTCGGTGGCGCAATGTGGGGCTCAATTGCCGGTTTGCTTAAGGCGTACCGAGGTGTACACGAAGTTATTTCGACAATCATGCTAAACACCATTGCGTTGGGAATTATCGAATACTTGATTTCTTATCCGTTACAGGAACCAGGTCAAGTGCTTTCGCGCACACCTGCGATTGCCGATCAAGCAAAGCTTCCTGTGTTTGGTTTTATACCTTCAGGTTTCTTCTTAGCTTTAGCGTCAGCATCTGTCATTGCATGGTTACTTACCCGCACCACACTCGGTTTTAAGTTCACCACAGTTGGTAAAAACAAATTTGCTGCTGCTTACGCAGGTATAAAACTTAAAAACACAATCGTGCTCAGCATGGTTTTCTCTGGAGCGCTTGCTGGCATCGGTGGCGCAATTGAAACTCTCGGCGTAATTCATCGTTACGAGAGCGGCTTCAACGACGGAATTGGATTTGATGGAATAACGATTGCTCTACTGGCACGTGGTAATCCATGGGGCACGATTCCAGCTGCCTTACTCGTCGCAGTCTTGCGATCCGGCGCTGCAACTCTTCAGTTTGATACCGGGATTGAACCGGAAGTTGTTGACTTGTTGTTGGCGATCACGTTGCTACTCGTCAGCTTGCCGCTTCTTGGAAAAGCAATCTTCAAGGACCGAGCCATCAAAAATGACAACGTCACCAGTGGATGGGGTTCATAATCATGGAAACCATAAACAATTTTTTTAGTGCACATCGCAAGGGCACGATCTACACGTCACTTGTAGTTATTGCTGCCTACTGGTTCTACTTGGTTGACGCAATCAAGGCCCAAACTATGCTCGAATTCGCTTGGCGATTCTCAATTCCTTTGGTGCTTGCTGCCCTCACGGGTTTGATCGGCGAACGTTCTGGTGTTGTAAACATCGGTATTGAAGGACAGATGTTGACTAGTGCGTTTACCGGATTCTTTGTTGCTGCTTTCACTGGTTCCATTTACGCCGGGATGGTCGCTGGTGTCGTGACCGGTATTGCAATGGGTTACTTCTTGGCATTCGTCGCAGTGAAATGGCAAATGGATCAAATCATCGCTGGTGTTGTTATAAACATCGTTGCTGCAGGTATTACTTCATTCTTCTACACCCCAGGTCAATACTTGACCGAGCTAATGCCAACATTCACAGTTCCACTGTTGAGTGAAATTCCACTTTTTGGCCCAGTCTTTTTTGATAACCGTGGATTCTTCGGTATGGCAACAATTGTTATTGTGCTAACTCTGAACTTTGCGCTATTCCGCACTCGCTGGGGACTTCGGACTCGCGCAGTCGGCGAATATCCGCATGCCGCTGACACTGCAGGTGTTGATGTCGTGAAATTGCGAATTGCTAATGTTTCGCTGGCAGGGTTGCTAGCGGGCACGGCGGGTGCGTATCTTGCGCTCGAAGCGGCTGGCACATTCGAGCGCGGGTTTACTGGTGGCCGTGGGTTTACTGCACTTGCAATCCTCATCTTCGGCGCCTGGTTCCCAATGCGCGCGCTGGCTGCTGCTCTATTCTTTGGATTTGCAACAGCACTTGCCTCGCAGCTGCAAGCTGACAAGGTCGTGGACATCCCGCAGCAATTCATCAACATTTTGCCATCAACGTTGACGCTTCTTGTGTTGGCATTCGCAGCTGGTCGAGTGAGGCCACCGGCCGCCGTCGGTGCTCCGTACTCGAAAGAAGGTGCCTGATGAGTCAGCCATTGCTTGTAGTTAGTGGAGTATCCAAAGCTTTCGGAAAAGTTCAAGCGAATATTGATATTTCGCTTGTTGTTAAGCCGGGCGAAATTGTTGCGCTGTTGGGCGAGAACGGTGCTGGAAAAAGCACACTGGTGAAGCAAATCTTCGGATTGATGGCACCAGACTCTGGAACCATAACTGTAAAAGGTGACTCCACTCCAATATCTGATCCAAGCGACGCAATCGCGCGTGGCATCGGAATGGTGCATCAACATTTTCAATTAGTTCCAGTCATGACGGTGACCGAGAACATCATTCTGGGAAATGAACCAATTAAGGGCGGAAGCGTTGACATAAGAACTGCCCGCGCAATGGTTCAGCGCATTTCTGATCAGTATGGCCTTGAAGTTGATCCAGATTCTTACATTGAAGATCTTCCAGTAGGAACTCAGCAACGAGTCGAGATTCTGAAAGCTCTTAGTCGTGAAGTTGATCTGTTGATTTTGGATGAACCAACAGCAGTTCTTACTCCACAAGAAACTGACGAACTCCTCGAGGTTATGCGTCAGTTGGCTGCAAACGGCACTTCGATTGTGTTCATTACGCACAAACTTCGCGAGGTACTAGCCGTCTCCGATCGAATCTACGTTCTGCGTGGTGGAAAAATGGTTGGAGAGGTTGCAACCTCATCCGCCAGCGAGTCGAGTTTGGCTCAACTAATGGTAGGTCGGGAAGTTGTTTTGCAGGTAGAAAAAACAGCGGCTGCTCCAAAGGAAATTGTGCTTGAAGTTAAAGAGTTAGTTGTTAAAGACGATCGTAAACTGACAGCAGTTAATGGATTGTCCCTGACTGTGCATGCCGGCGAAATTCTGGGTGTTGCTGGAGTAGAAGGTAACGGTCAACGCGAGTTGGTTGAAGCAATTGCTGGGATGCGCCCAGTTGTTGGCGGCTACATTCAGCTGATGGGCAGTATCGATTCCACTCACTCTAATCCGTATGTAGTCCATGCAGCTGGTGTTGGGCACGTTCCAGAAGACCGTGAAAAGCACGGATTGGTAGCCAGCTATTCAATCGCTGACAACCTGGTCTTGAATCGTTTTGATGAGCCAGAATTCGCAAGCCGAGGTATACGAAACGTATCTGCTATCTTGGAAAATGCTGAAGGTCTAGTCGAGAAGTTTGACATCAGAACCACCAGCATCAACGCAAGTGCGGCCTCACTATCAGGTGGTAATAAGCAAAAGGTTGTAGTGGCACGCGAATTAAGTGCTGAACCGAAGCTTTTGGTTGCGGCTCAGCCAACCCGCGGTGTGGATGTTGGTTCGATTGAGTTCATTCACAACCAGATGATTGCCGCACGAGATGCTGGCGCGGGCGTGCTTTTAGTTTCTGCTGAACTTGATGAGATTCTGTCTCTGGCTGATCGAATTGTTGTCGTACATGCTGGTCAGGTTGTTGCAGAGTTATCGGCAGATTCAGCGGATCGAATTGAAATTGGTCGATTGATGGCCGGTGGCCACTAGCCCGTAATTGTTTTAATTGAATTGCGGTGGCGAACAATCGTCACCGCAATTTTTCGTGTCTAAATGCTTTCGATTCGGGCGCCAGCAGCTGGGGTCGCTACAAAAAATCTAGGTTCGGCAAATCCAGAGGCAGCATAGGCCTCAGTAATTGCCGTTTTCAGCTGCGGAACTAGGCCAGTTTTTGCTAGAGCGATTGCGCTACCGCCAAAACCGCCACCAACCATTCGCGCACCGAGTGCCCCAACCGCTACTGCAGTGTCTACTGCAACATCTAACTCAGGGCATGAAACGGTGTAATCATCTCGCAAAGATGCGTGCGATTGGTTTAGTAGTTGGCCAAGCTGGACGAAGTCTGAAGACTGAAGTGCCGCAACTGCTGCATGTACGCGTGCGATCTCAGTTACTGCATGGCGAGCGCGATTGAATCTGTCCGTTCCAAGGATGCTGTGGTTCTGAGTCAACAACTCAATGGATGCCTCCCGCATCGATGGAATCCCGAGTGCACTCACGGCTGCATCACAATCGGCCCGACGAGCCGCATAACCACCATCGACCAGCGAGTGTTTTGCTCGCGTATCAATAACTAACAGAGATAAACCTGCATCTGATAAATCGAGTGGAATTTGAGTTGTCTCCAAAGTTCGACAGTCCAGCAGCAGGGCATGGTCGGCAGTCGCCATCATTGAAACGGCTTGATCCATAATTCCGCAAGGCATACCGACAAAATTGTTTTCAGCTCGCTGTGCAATTAGAGCCAGTTGTTTAGCGTTATGACCTAATTGAAAAACTTCGTTCAGCGCCAGTGCGGTTGCGCATTCCAGGGCAGCAGAAGATGAGAGCCCTGCTCCATTAGGTACATCACCCAGAATTAACATGTCAACGCCAGCTGGGATTTTCAATTCTGCGATTACACCCAGTGGGTAATCCACCCATTTTTTGCTTTGTCGGAGTGATTCAAGCTCGAATGTGTAGATCTCTTTTGCGCGTTGACCACTCGCTAGCCGCACAAGAGAATCTTCTCGTCTACGCACTAAAACGTTTGTCCGAAAGTTGATAGCGAAAGGCAATACCCAGCCATCCGAGTAATCGATGTGTTCGCCGATTATGTTCACGCGGCCCGGAGCACTGGCCCAAAATTCTGGAGCTGCTCCAAACAAGTTAGCGAACTCTGATTCGGTCATAGTTTTACGTCGCGAAGTTGAGCGGCTGAACTTTCAGGAGTCACGTCTCCGATGAAAGCGCCCATTGCGGCTTCGGATCCGGCTAAGTATTTGATTTTGTCTGGCGCCCGTCTGATTGAAGTGATTTGTAAATGCAATCGAACATGTTCTGCATCTGGCGTAAACGGAGCCTGATACCAGGCAGCGATGTATGGCATTTGAACGTCGAATACTCCATCAAGCCGCTTTAGCACTTCTAGGTAAATCTCAGCAAAGGTTGAGCTTGCATCTTCATCCAAATCCGGAAGACGTTTCACTGAGCGTTTCGGAGCAATGTGAATCTCGTATGGATACCGTGATGCGTATGGGGCAAATGCCACCCATTCCGAATTCTGTACAACTACTCGAACTTCATCACGTATTTCGCGAGCAACTATTTCATCGAGTAAAACTTTTGAGGTTCTTGCATAGAAATCATTCGCCGCTGCAATCATGTTTTTCATATGCATCGGAATGTATGAGTAGCCGTATATCTGGCCGTGTGGGTGGGGGAGGGTTACTCCAATTTCAGTTCCACGGTTTTCAAAGACGAAAACATGTTGAACTTCAGGGAGCTCACCGAGTTCATTCGTTCGATCTTTCCAAGCTTCCAAAACAGTGCGTACTTGCTGCTCGGAGAGGTCTTTGAAGGAACCGTTGTGATTTGAGCTAAAGCATACGACTTCACATTTGCCGGCGGCTTCAATCGGGCCGACCTGCAAATCAAATGGAGTTTCAAGGACAAAATCAGCTGAAGGCCGAGTAAGCGAAGGGAAGCGGTTGTCAAAAACCACGACTTCATAGGAGTCGGCAGGAATCTCAGTTAAATACTTTTCATCCGCATCCACTGCGGTTGGGCAAAGTGGGCAGAGTTCCTTGGGGGGCATAAAAGTTCGCGTTTGCCGGTGTGCAGCAATCGCAACCCAGT
>JBIKSQ010000177.1:0-2998 GCA_044348555.1 Candidatus Nanopelagicales bacterium
CTGAGGGATGCCTAGATACAAACCACCGGCACCAGAAGCGGCAATTCGCCAGCTGGATTCAGCCTGCCAGATCTTGTCCAAGCAGGAGAACTGCTTGCGATTCCAGGAGTACTGGTGCTCGATATGAAGCTTTGTGTACCACTTTGCATAGTCTGCGCTGACGAAGTAAGCCTTATAACTACGCGGAGCCATCTTGCGAATCAACTTAATTGAGTTTTTGGACGTAGCTCGGGCAGTAAACAGTTTCCGCTTGGAAATCGCATCGCCACGGGTTGGTGGCTCAGCCACATCTTCTTCAACCGGCTCGGTTGGACCCTCAGTTGGATCCTGAGTTGGATCCTGAGTTGGATTCTCTGGATTTGAATCCCAGGAAGTTGTTGCGATAAATTCGTTCTTCGATAACCCAGCCGATGCAGTCGCGCCTGGCGCCACTAGAGCCGCCAACAGAGCCGCCAAAGTGGCCGCCGTCAAAGCTCGGGTGAAGAAGTTCATGGTGTTACCTTGCCGTTATTAAATTGTGGATTGCAACCCGAAATCAGGGTGTTTTTCCACAGATTTACTGCCAAATGTCCTTAATTGTCCGCTTTTTAGGGCATATCAGAGTGGGATTAGTCACAAAGATACTTCTTCGAGAAGGTCCGTCACCAAAGCCGCTACCGCTGATCGCTCGCTCCTAGTCAAAGTCACATGGGCGAACAATGGATGGCCTTTGAGCCTTTCAACAACTGCGACCACGCCATCGTGTCTTCCAACTCGAAGATTGTCGCGTTGGGCCACGTCGTGAGTCAGTACAACTCGGGAGCCTCGACCGATTCTGGAGAGCACAGTTAATAAAACATTTCGCTCCAAGGACTGCGCCTCGTCAACGATTACAAATGCATCATGCAGAGATCGACCACGGATGTGAGTCAGTGGAAGCACTTCAATCAAGCCTCGCTCCATGACTTCGCGCAGCAGACCCTCGGATGCGATTGCCCCCAAAGTGTCAAAGACGGCTTGCCCCCACGGCGACATTTTTTCAGCCTCAGTGCCAGGCAAGAAACCCAAATCCTGGCCACCAACGGCATAAAGCGGCCGGAAAACTAAAACCCGCTTATGACTTCCACGCTCGAGCACGGCCTCAAGTCCAGCTGCCAGCGCCAAAGCACTCTTGCCGGTTCCAGCCCTTCCACCAAGAGAGACGATTCCAATATCTTCATCAAGCAACAACTCCAAAGCAATCCGCTGTTCAGCACTTCGACCATGCAAACCAAAGGCTTCCCGATCTCCCCGAACCAGTCGCACCTCTCCCTTTTTTAAAACTCGACCAAGCGCATTTGAGTTTCCAGAATGCAAAACCAATCCTGCATTTATCGGCAAGTCATTCGCAGCTGCCAAAAAGATGGAACCTTTTTCATACAACTCGGAAATTTCATCGGCAGAAATTTCAATTTCGATAATCCCGTTCCAACCATCGGAGGCAGCCATTTCGGCTCGATACTCCTCAGCATCTATGCCCGCAGCTGAAGCTTTAACTCGCATCGGCAAGTCTTTTGAAACCAAGACAACTTCAAAGCCTGCGTTGTTTAGGTTTTTTGCAACCGCCAAAATTCTGGTGTCGTTATCCCCCAGTCGCAGACCGGCTGGCAGTACCGAATCATCCGTGTGGTTGAGCTCAACTCGCAGACTTCCACCAGTTGGTAAATCGATTGGCTCATCGAGCCGACCATATTTGATTCGCAAATCATCTAAATGCCGAAGGGCCGTTCGGGCAAAGTAGCCAATTTCTAGATGGCTGCGCTTGGCCTCGAGCTCGGCCAACACCACAACTGGTAAAACCACTTCATGTTCGGCAAACCGAAACATGGCGTTTGGATCTGAGAGTAAGACTGAGGTGTCGAGAATGAAAGTCCGATTTATAGGTTTTGATTTTTTGAGTTGCCGCTTGTTTGGGGATTCCACTTGGCTAACTTCGGACTTACGGGGCATCTAACCTCCACGCACTCGGGTGTGTCGTGGCCAACGCTAGAAGACGAGGCCTCGCGATAACTGCAACACGCCGAGCTGTTAACCCAGATGTCATCAACCGCCGAAGCGACGTTTTCGATTTCCAAAGTCTCGCAGTGCGCGCAAAAAATCAATCTTTCGAAAGTCTGGCCAATACGCATCTGTAAACCAAAATTCGGAATGCGCTGACTGCCAGAGTAAAAATCCAGACAAGCGTTGCTCTCCAGATGTGCGAATCAATAGGTCTGGATCTGGCTGACCCTTTGTATATAGGTGATCTTCAATATCTTTTGCCGAAATCTCCGCGATGCAATCCTCTAAATCTTTTCCATTTTTGGACGCGGTGGAGAGATAAGCGGTTACCGCATCAACAAGTTCTCTTCGACCGCTGTATCCAACTGCCATGTTTACTGTGAGTGCATCGATACCAGCAGTCTTTGCTACCGCCGCTTCGAGCGCTTTGGTTGTGCTTTCAGGCAGTTCGCCCGATGCGCCAACTAAATTAATGCGCCAGTTGCCGGTTGCAGCCAGTTCTTCAGCGGTCCGTTCAATGATTCGCAAAAGTGGAATCAATTCAGAGGGGTTACGACTCAAATTCTCGGTCGAGAGCAGCCATAGTGTGACAACCTCAACTTCCTGTTCGTCACACCAAGTAAGTAGTTGGGCGATTCGGCTGGCCCCAATCCGATGTCCACGAGAGGCGGGACCGCCCTGTTCGGCCGCCCACCGCCGGTTGCCGTCCAGAATTACTCCGACGTGTCGAGGTTTTGGCAAGGGCTTGAGTTTGCGCAGTAAACGGCGTTCATACAGTCCTTCAAGCGGCAGCCGAAGTACATCGTGCAGTGCCCGCGAAAGATTGATTTGCATGTTGCCCCTAAATCCAAGTGCAAAATCTAGTTGTGAAAGCTCAATTGCATGTCAGGCTATGCCCATGCCTGATAACTATTTAAACAAATCGGAATTCATTGAGCAATACCAAACGCTCGAACTGGCTGCCGATTCAATTAATATG
>JBIKSQ010000178.1:0-2986 GCA_044348555.1 Candidatus Nanopelagicales bacterium
TTTGCATCGGTGTAAGCAGTAATTGCTTCCCGACGCTTTTTTGATTCCTTGGTAAGTACAACCATCACATCAGCATCACTCAGTACTCGGGCTTCTTTACCGGCAACTTCTTCGTTGGTGATGGCAGCCAAAGCCATCCGCAATGTTGCGAGGGTGACTTTGTCGTGGGCTTTTGTTGCGATGGTTAAATCTGCTTTTAGGGTGGCTTTTAGTTCGCTCATAGGGAGATACTGCCACGATAGCCCCATGGAACCGATTGGAACGTGGCTAACTGGGTTTGGAATCGCTGCGGTTGCAGGTGTCGCATACAGCGCTGGCTACGAAGTGAATGCCTACACCTTAAGAAAAGTTGATGTTCCGATTGTCCCTGCGGGCGGAAAAGAAATCTCGGTTTTGCACTTGAGCGATCTCCACATGACTCCGTGGCAGACCAAAAAACAAGATTGGCTAAAGGGATTAGCAGCGCTTGAACCCGATTTAGTGGTTGTTACGGGTGACTTTTTAGGGTTTAAAGATGCAGTGGCACCTGTTCTAGATGCGCTTGCGCCGCTGGGTAAATTTCCCGGTGTTTTTGTGTTTGGTTCAAATGATTACTACGGCCCAAAATTCAAAAATCCAGTTCAATACTTGTTAAAAGATAAAGGCATCCGGATTCATGACGATCCGTTGCCATGGCGAGATTTGAAAACTGGTTTGGAGAGTTTTGGATGGGATGACTTAACTCACCGGCGGGTTTCGAAAAACTTAGGTGGCGTCACCTACGAATTTCGCGGAGTAGACGATCCCCACCTCAAACTTGATAAATACGTCGAGGTGCAAGGACCAGTAGCTGCTGATCACGTTGGTATTGGAGTAACTCACGCGCCGTACTTAAGAATCTTGGATGCAATGGAGGCTGATGGGGTCAGTTTGATTTTTGCAGGCCACACCCATGGAGGTCAATTGTGCATTCCAGGCTACGGAGCGCTGGTCACAAATTGTGATTTGGACACAAAGCGGGCCAAAGGCTTGCATCAGCATGGAGACTCCTGGCTGCATGTCTCAGCAGGACTTGGCACAAATCCGTACACCCCAGTCCGCTTCGCCTGCCGCCCAGAGGCCACCCATATTCGGTTTTTACACTAAGAATGGTCAAAACCCCCAAATTCGAAGGTAAAGCGTTTCAATAGTCTGGATTTGGTCTCTAGAGTTGGCTCACAACCTTTTATTAGAGAGGACACTCATGTTTAAAAAGGTTTTAATCTCGCTTGCAGCAATTGCGCTCACAGCGACTGGTATGACTTCTGCGTCAACCGCTTCGGAAGAAATGGCTGAAGCTGGCACAGTTTACTTTGCATCAGGTTCAGCTAGGTTGACTCCAGCTGCCAAGCAAACACTGAAGTTGATTGCAGCGAACTACTCTGAAGTCAACACTTTCGTGATTACTGGTTACGTGCAGAAGACCAGAAACACAAAAAATGATGATTCACTTTCGAAGGCACGGGCACTTCGGGCCAAGAAGTTCCTTCGCACCGTTGGTGGATCACCAGCGATGATCACAGTTGCATACGGCGTTACGGACTCAGGTTCGTCAGCAGCCAGTGCCCGCAAAGTTGTTGTTTCATACAACCAGCAGGAACTTGATGTACTTCCAGATCTCACCGTGACCAACATTTACGGCAACTACTTGTGGACATGTGCTACCAGTCTGGTTGTAGACAATGGCGTTGATGATGCTGTTACCAAGACCTACTACGACTTTGAAACTGAACAGGGTATTGACGATTGTGTTGGTTCAGCGCCTGGTGACGAAGCAGAAAGCTTTGAAACTGTTGATTACTCAGAGGCTTTCGCAAACCTGGCTCCAGGAACTTACGAACTAACGCTTAACTACGTTGCAAACCCTTACGCTGTCACTTGCTTTGATTTCTCCCGCCACCAAACCATCCGCGGTTGGTACTTTGATTCATGTACCTCGGATTTGTCTTTTGATGGACCAGGATCAACAGGAGTTGTTTTCTCCTACACAAAGACTGTTGTAATCAATGAAGACACCTCAGTGATTGCGCCGAATCTTCTTCGCGTCGTTGTTGGTGCCGGCTGGTCATTTGAGCCACCAGCTCCTTAAGAGATAACTATTTTTGGGGTCGGCTGTGTGGCCGGCCCCAAAATTTATAAGCAAGGAAATGAAAATGAGAAAGAAATTACTCGCAGCATCGCTAGCTGTAGCCATGATGTTCACTGGAGCAATCTCGGCATCTGCTGAAGAAGTTACTGAGCCAACCGAAGAGATGTACACCACAATGGCTATGCCTGCTGGTGAACTTGCTGGCCGGGTATTCTTCAAAGAAAACAAAACAACTTTGAGTTTTAGCGCAAAGAAGAAGATCCGTCGGGTAATCCGCGAAATTGAGGGCGACTACTCGCTTACGATCAAAGGTTTCGCACGATTTGGTGAAACCAAAACCAGAGATTATCTCTCAAAGTCACGTGCCATGACAGTCAAGCGGTACTTATGGACCCTTGGTGTTGATGTAGACATTCAAACAGTTGCAGGCTGGGCACCAGGAGAAAAAGGTGTGCGTGATTCAGCTCGACGTGCTGAGTTGTTTGTTAATCCTGAAGTTAATGATAACCAGACTTTCGATTTAACCATTACATCGTTTCACTTAGACCCCTCTTCCATATGTCCATCGGGTTGGACCCTGTTGAGTGATGGAGAACCTGTTGCTGGTAATTTATACACTAATCGCTGCAGTGATAACCAAGGTGATGAATTCACCAATATGCCAAGTGGAAGCTACAAGTTAGAAGTCGGCTTTGCACATCTTGATGCGTGTGACTCAGCGCGTCTATTTGATGTTTCAATTCTTGGACAATGGATTAACCTGGGTTGTACGCCAATGGGTGACGGCTACTACACGGTGTTTAAGCTCGATTTTGAACTTGATGAAGACATGACCATTAGCGGTCCAATTTGGATCAACGAGGTTTAGTCTGAAATACC
>JBIKSQ010000179.1:0-2970 GCA_044348555.1 Candidatus Nanopelagicales bacterium
TAAGGCGTAATCGAGTACATAACTTGCTTTCAACTGGGCCACCGCAACCTGAACCGTGAAGTTTTCGGGTGAAGATAGAACCAAGATTGGCCAGAGGAAGTCATTCCAGCTGGCCAAGAAGCTGAACAGACCGAGTACGAATGCACTCTGTCTGATTGCTGGTAGAACAACGTGCCAGAACGATCGCAAAACACCAGCGCGATCGATTGCTGCAGCCTCAAGCAACTCGTTTGGAACTTGAGCATCGATGATTTGTCGCATCCAGAAAACTCCAAATGCGGAAACCAATGCGGGCACGATCAACGCGTTGAGCGAGTCAATCCAACCCAGCCGGCCTACCAAAATAAACAGCGGGATGATTCCAAGCTGGCTTGGGAGCATCATTGTGCCGACAACAAAGAGCACTAAGAATCGACGTCCGCGGAATCGCAGTTTTGCAAATGCGAACCCTGCTAGTGCAGAAAACATCACCTGCGAAACTGCCACGATTGTTCCAACCACAAACGTATTCCAGAGTGCAGTATTAAATGGCACTACCGAATACACGTCGGCAACAACTTTCAAGAAATTATCACCAGGGACCAATGATGGCGGCATCTTCGAAATTTCGTCAGAACCATTTGAAGCGACAACATACATCCAGTAGAACGGGAATGTTGATACAAATGTGATTACCAACAAATAAAGGTAACCAAAAATTCTTACCCGAAATTGGCCAGGAGCTGCCTTATGCTTTTGAGTCAAAAGTGGAATCGAAATCATCGGGAGTCCTCCGATCCAATTTGGCGAGTGATGAAGAAGTTGATTGCAGAAATAATCAGAACGATGATTGTGATTGCAATACCGATAGCTGCACCGTAACCCCAGTTGATGTTTACGAACGCTTGCTCGTAAAGATACAAAGTGAGAGTTGATACTTGGCGAGAACTACCGCCGGTAGCGCCAGCAAGTGTCAAAGGTTCAGCAAAAACTTGAAGCCCACCGATAGTTCCAACAATCAAAACGAATGTAATCGTGTTCTTTAGTTGAGGGAGGGTGATGTAACGGAACTGCTGCCACCGCGTAACACCATCAATAGCTGCAGATTCATAGAGTTCATTCGGAATTGCCAACATTGAAGCTAGGAAGATGAGTGTGTTGTAACCAACCCATCGCCAAGTAATCATCACACTGATTGCGATCTGACCAGGAATGGATTGTTCAACGAAATCGATGTTTTCGAATCCGAGTGAAGAGATGACCCAGTTAATGAGTCCATAATCTCGTCCAAAAAGCTGACCAAACACTAGAGCAACAGCCAGAACCGAAGTGATGTTCGGCACTAGCAAGATAGTTCTCCACACAGTGTTTGCACGCAGTGTTGGATTACGTAGGACCGATGCCAAAGCAATCGCTAGGAACATCTGCGGAATTGTCGAGATGAACCAAATCTGGAATGTGTTTCTTACAGCCGTCCAAAAGTTTGCATCGGACCAAAGAATTCGAAAGTTTTCTAAGCCAATGAAGACCTGTTGGCTAGGGTCAAGCGGATCCCAGCTGAAAAACGCAATGTAAACCGAGTAGACGATTGGAATTAAGCCAAAGACAAAGAACAGAATAAAAAACGGAGCAGTGAACAGGTAAGCCCAGCGTCCATTGAGCGACTCCACGCCCGGTTCGGGCGCAGGTGCTTTCTTCTTAGGAAGAATACGCCCGACAATTGTCGGGCGTATTCCTTTCACTACTGATGACATTTAGTTAGCCACCTACAGCTGTTTTAATGTCCTTTAAGGCTTGAGCCCAAGCTTTGGCTGGCGTTTGTTTCTTAGCTGCCACCCGAGCTAGAGCGTTACCAAATGCTTGATCAATCGCCCGCTGTCTCTTACCTTCAAAGATTGGCTTTAACTTCTTCACACCAGTCGAGTAAATCTTTCCGATTGGGGCATTGTTAAAGAATGGATCCTTGTAGTTAACGAGCTCTTTGTCTGTGTAGAGCTCGGTTGTTGATGGGAAGAAACCGTAAGTCTTGAAAACCTTCAACTGTTGTTCTGGTGCTAGGTACCAGGAGATGAAGTCCCAAGCTGCTTGACGGTTAGCGGTTTTACCTGAAGTTGGAATCGAAAGCTGGGTTCCACCTTGGTTGCCACCGCCACCTGGGATAGCTGCTACGTCCCACTTACCGCGGGTTGTTGGTGCTTGTTGCTTGATGTAGTCAAGCATCCAGGCTGGTGCCAAGATTGTGGCGAACTTGCCCTTTGTCATACCAACGTTCCAGTCGGATGAGAACTGAGCCGTACGAGCATCAATGCCGCTCTGCATTGCAGTCACTGTTGTGTTGAATGCATTTCTTACAGATGGGTTTGTGCTGTAAACAAGTACACCGTCAGCAGTGTTGTTGTTCCGGTAGTACTTCTCGGTTCCTTGGTTCAACATTGCTGAGTAGATGCTGCCAGCACTGTCGATGAACGCAACTTTGTCTTTCTTGTCTTTGGCGCTAAGTGATTTCATGTAGCGCTCACCAGTTGCAATGAATGAGCTCCAACTTCCCCAGAGCTTGCTAACTGCGTCACGGTTGGTTGGTAGACCAGCTTTTTTGAAAAGATCTGTGCGGTATGCAACCTGGAGGCCGCCGACATCGGTTGGGATACCAATAACGTTTCCGTTGTAAGCAACACCGTTGGCCCAGCGCCAGCTGAGGTAATCCTTCTTGATGTTGTTACCTGTTTTGTTACCAGTTGTAGAAGTCATGGTCTTTAGGTTTACGAAGCACTGTGGGTATGAACGCCAGTAGCCTGAATATGCAATCTCGATTGCTGCGATGTCTGGACCATTCTGTGACTGAGCGGTTGCACACGCAGTGACCAATGCCTGGCCATTTAGCGGATCGAGTTCCGATTTCTTGATGGAGAAGTTGATGTTTGGATTCAAGCGCTTGTATTCAAGGACTAGGGCTGGCTGAATAACGTTGCCAAAAGTCCAGATGGTTAGGGT
>JBIKSQ010000020.1:0-12133 GCA_044348555.1 Candidatus Nanopelagicales bacterium
AAGTATTCGATTGGACCGACGTAGACCCGATTCTCACTTGCGTCAATCTTCACAACATAACGTGGCTGACCATCGGCAGCTGGCCGGCCAAGATGCAAACCTCGACGTTGGCCGATTGTGAAAGTGTGCGAACCAGAATGTCGTCCAACAACTTCATCAGTTGTGATTTCGACGATGTCACCGGCTCGTGTACCAATCTTGTTAGTTAAGAAGCCGGCAGTGTCACCATCTGGAATAAAACAAATGTCGTGGCTGTCAGGTTTTTGGGCTACCAACAAATCCATCTTCTCAGCTTCAAGTCTGATTTCAGGTTTGTGCGTATCGCCTACTGGGAACATTGCTTTGGAAAGCTGCCACTGTTCCAAAACTCCAAGCACGTACGACTGGTCTTTGAGCGGATCGATTGCGCGATGCAACTCGGCACCATTTTTGCCATCCACAATTTTTGCGTAGTGGCCAGTAGCAACCGCATCAAACCCGAGTGCGATTGCCCGATCTAGTAAGGCAG
Organism: Candidatus Nanopelagicales bacterium; assembly: GCA_044348555.1. Taxonomy (GTDB): domain Bacteria; phylum Actinomycetota; class Actinomycetes; order S36-B12; family UBA5976; genus JAFMIT01. The sequence continues at coordinate 509 of JBIKSQ010000020.1, forward strand.
AGAACTTGATTTTCTCGTTGCAACGCAAGCATGGGTTCGGGGTGCGACCAGCTTCGTATTCGGCGATGAAATCTTCCATCACACCAAGTCGAAATTCTTCTGCCATATCCCATACATAAAAAGGAATACCCAATACATCAGCTGCGCGACGAGCATCCCGCGAATCTTCGAGTGAGCAACAACCACGTGCGCCATCGCGAAAAGTTTGTGGATTGGCACTGAGTGCCAGGTGAACGCCAGTTACGTCATGACCGGCCGCGACAACTCGAGCAGCCGCAACTGCTGAATCGACACCGCCTGAAAGGGCTGCAAGTACACGCATGGGCTAATTCTCTCAGGCTTGCCGATGATTGCGAGTCACGGTTGCGGTTGCTCGGGCTTTTTCGACGGCATCAGGTAATGCGGCCAGTAGCGCTTCAATATCTTCGGCTTTGGAGGTGCGCCCGAAGGAAACCCGCAGTGCGCCCATTGCCTCATTTTCGGCATATCCCATGGCTTCAAGCACATGGCTTGGTCGGTGAACTCCCGCTGTACAGGCTGATCCTGAAGAACAGTAGACACCAGCGGCATCTAGCAGCATTAAGAGCGTGTGGCCTTCACAGCCAGTAAAAGTAAAGTGCGCAACAATCGGCATTCGGGGTTGCTGAAGGCTCGTTACCTTTACATCCGGAATCAGATTTTGGACTCGAGTAATCAACTCATCCCGCAACTTCGTATTTGCTTCAGCCCGAATTTGCTTATCTGCGTTTGATGCCTCGACCGCAGCACCAAATGCTGCGATTAGCCCGACGGCGACCGTGCCCGAACGAATGTTTCGTTCCTGCCCACCACCATGTAAAACTGGAACGGGCTTGAAGGTGCGCTGCAACAGCAAAGCTCCGACACCGGTTGGCGCGCCAAGCTTGTGGCCGCTGATGGAAAGCGCTGCTAGTCCAGATGCAGCAAAATCGATTTCGAGGCAACTCACTGCTTGAACAGCATCCGAGTGCACTGGAATTTTGTGCGCTTTCGCAATCTCCACAATTTCAGCCATCGGTTGGATGACACCAGTTTCGTTGTTCGACCACATAATGCTGATTAGTGATATCTGTTGATGATTTTCATTTACAAAAATTTTTAACTTTTCTAAATTCACAATTCCATCAGAATCAATCTCTGCAAAATGAACTTCTGCTTGGCCGGTTTCGACTAACCACTCGATTGGATCTAACACTGCATGATGTTCCGACTCCAGCGAAACAATCACTCGCCGAGCATCGTCAGCTTTTTGCCGTTCCCAGTGAATTCCTTTGATTGCCTGATTGTCTGCCTCAGTGCCCCCACTTGTGAAAACCACTTCGCTCGGCCGGGCTTTGAAGGCTTGCGCCACTTGTTCTCGCGCCATCTCTACCGAACGGCGGCTGAGACGACCAGCTTTATGCAGACTTGAAGGATTTCCTGTGTGCTCCAACGCCAACATCATCGCCGCTGCTGCCTCTGGGCGCAGGTCGGTGGTTGATGCGTGGTCTAGGTAAGTCACTAGGCGAGTGTAGAAATGAGAACTGTAGGTATCGAGTTGAGCACTTGGGATTGCAAATTTCTGGATAATTTTTGACTTTTCTACCTGAAAATCCCCTAAACCACGAGTCGGAAAGCACATTTGTGTCCGTTTTTGGCTAAATTCCCGACCGCTATTCTCTGCACCTTGCGAACGAAAAGGATTTTCCAGTGTCACTGCCAGTAATGCACCAGGCTGAAGTGACCTTGAATAACTTTGACCTTGGAGTCAATCTTGTACCTGGCGGCGTCAACGTGGCGCTATTCGCCGAAAACGCGACTGCAGTCGACTTTTGTGTTGTAAATCCAGATGGATCTGAGACCCGCTGGCGACTTCCTGAGAAAGAGCGCGGCATCTGGCACGGATTTGTTCCCGATATCCAAGCTGGCACTAAATATGGTTTTCGAGTGGATGGCCCATGGGATCCAGCACACGGTCACCGCCACAATCCAAACAAGTTTCTTATAGACCCATACGCCAAAGCAATCGATGGCGATTGGCAGTTAACCCCCGCCGCTTTTGGTTATGTGTTTAATCCGCAAAGCCCAACCGATGAATCAAAACTAAACACCCTTGATTCTGCAGCATCAATGCCAAAGTGCATCGTGGTTGAAGACAACTTTGATTGGATGGGGGTTGAGCGGCCTAGCCGACCATTCCATGAACTTGTGATTTATGAAGCCCACGTCAAGGGCATGACAATCAAACATCCCGATGTACCCGAAGAATTACGTGGCACCTACGCGGGGCTTGCGCACGAATCCATCATCGCTCACTTGAAGTCAATCGGTGCGAACGCGATTGAGCTACTGCCGATTCATCAAATCGGCCACGAAGAGCATTTGGTGCGACAAGGCAAAACAAATTACTGGGGCTACAACACGATGGGTTACTTCGCACCGCATCATGCTTACGCAGCTTCTGGTAGCGACGGCCAACAAGTTAATGAATTCAAAAACATGGTTAAAGATTTTCACGCAGCTGGAATTGAAGTAATTCTGGATGTCGTTTATAACCACACCTCTGAAGGTGGCCCCCGCGGACCGGTCATGAGCTTTAAGGGAATCGATAACGCTAGTTACTACCGGCTGCCATCTGACCCTTCTCACTATTTTGATACAACTGGTTGCAGTAATACGTTAAACACTTCCAACCCACACGTCATGCAGTTAGTTCTAGATTCACTCCGCTACTGGGTTACCGAAATGCAGGTCGATGGTTTTAGGTTCGACTTGGCTCCAGCCTTGGCGCGTAACGGTGCGCACAACGTTGAGATGTTTGGTCCACTCATGCAGGCCATTAGCCAGGACCCAATACTGCGCGCCGTTCGGTTGATTGCAGAGCCATGGGATATCGGCGCAGGTGGCTACCACCTAGGCGAATACCCACGTGCTTGGTCTGAGTGGAATGACAAGTTCCGCGATGTCGTTCGCGATTTCTGGCGGGGCCGCTCGAATGGTGTTTCTGCACTTGCAACTCGGCTTGCGGGATCTTCCGACATTTTTGCAAAACGTGATCGCCGGCCGCGTGCGTCAATCAACTTCGTAACAGCACATGATGGTTTCACCCTCCGCGATTTGGTTTCGTACAACGAAAAACACAATGATGCGAACGGCGAAGGCAACCGTGACGGTAACGACACCAACCGATCTTGGAATCACGGCATTGAAGGTGAAACTACTGACTCTGCGATCAACGCATTACGACTGCAACAACAACGAAACCTGATGGCGATGTTGTTGTTGTCCGGTGGCATTCCAATGATTACTGCAGGTGACGAGCACGGTCGCACTCAATCGGGTAACAACAATGCTTACTGCCAAGACAGCAGCATCTCCTGGATTGATTGGCAAATCGAAGGTGACCGGGCCGACATTCTGCAAACAACCAAAAATCTAATGCAGCTGCGAAAATCAAATCCGGTTTTTGACCCAAAGCTTTATCGCTTTGGTGGACCCACAACTTCTGGTGGACCCAAAGATCTTGCTTGGTTCACAAATCTTGGAACTGAATTCACGGACAAAGATTGGGCATTTAGTGATTGCCACACAATCGGGATGTTCTTGAATAAGAGTTCATTAAATGGTGATGCCGACAGCGCCAATTCATTCTTGCTGGTTTTCCATAGCAGCGGTGATGTTGTTGAATTCACTGTGCCATCTGCTGAGTGGGGAAAAACCTGGGAACTAGTTTTCGACTCAACCCGCCCGGCCGGCGAACCCATCCCCCAGGAAGTGATGGCTGGCGAGAAGTTAGTGCTCCCAAGCCGGTCAGCACTGGTCTTTCGCACGGTCGAGGACTAGGGCCGAGCCCTAGCGGCAAACTGGCACGATTTCAAGCCTTAACCAATACTCCAAAATGTCGAACCTGTGTTTCACAACTGTGCAGGTACCTACTACTTTCTGCCCGTGACATATAACCCGACTAATTTAAATGTTGCCCCGATGCCCGCTGACTTAAGCGGTGCAGTTGGGCGTTTTCCAATTTTCGACGTTTGGCCAGTAGTTGACTCTGGCCAAAGACCTGCGAAGGCGGTTGAGAATGAACGCATCCGCGTTAGATTCAAAGCCATTCGTGAAGGTCACGACTCGCTTGGTGTAAACGTGGTGCTGACTGCACCTGATGGCAGTGAAAATTACATTGCTGCACATCTGCACACAAACGACACCTACCATGCAGACATTCGTGCAGCCCACATCGGAGCCTGGAGTTTTCGAGTTGAGGCATGGGACGATGTTTGGGGCACTTGGCATCACGCAGCTGGCCTAAAAGTTCCAGCCGGCGTAGACGTTGAGCTTGAGTTGCTCGAAGGCTCACTGTTACTGGAACGAGCTCTGGCCTCGACCCTTAAAGATGCACCGCAAGATTTGCGGATTCAACTAACCGCTGCGATTGCAATGTTGCGCGATACCAACATCGCTCCAGCTGATCGACTTGCAGCTGCGTTTGCACCGGAGATTGACTCTGCGATGCACCACAATCCAATTCGTCAGCACATCAGCGCAACTCAAGAATTCCCAATCAAAGTGGAACGCAAACGCGCGCTTTATGGTTCCTGGTACGAGTTCTTCCCCCGCTCTGAAGGCGCAACCCTCGAGCCATATGTGAGTGGAACTTTTCGCACTGCCGCAAAGCGCCTTCCTGCTGTTGCTGAAATGGGCTTCGATGTTTTGTACATCCCGCCAATTCATCCAGTCGGAGTTACAAACCGCAAAGGTCGCAACAACACCCTGACGCCAGGGCCTGAAGATGTTGGCTCACCATGGGCAATCGGTGGTGCTGCAGGTGGTCATGATGCAATCAATCCAGAACTAGGTACATTTGAAGATTTCAATTTCTTTGTGAAATCTGCAAACGATCTCGGAATTGAAGTTGCCCTTGATCTTGCGTTACAAGCATCACCCGATCATCCTTGGGTGCAAGAACATCCTGCGTGGTTCAAACAACGCGCAGACGGCAGCATTGCTTTCGCGGAGAATCCGCCGAAGAAATACCAAGACATTTATCCCATGTATTTCGATCAAGACCCTGAGGGTCTCTACAACGAAATCGAACGCATCGTGCGCTTTTGGATGAATCACGGAGTTCGAATCTTCCGTGTAGACAACCCACACACCAAACCAGTTTGGATGTGGCAAAGACTTATTGATTCCATCAACGCAACCGATCCAGATGTCATTTTCCTGGCTGAAGCATTCACTGCTCCAGCGATGATGCGGATGCTTGGTGAAATTGGATACCAACAGTCCTACACCTACTTCACTTGGCGAAATGACAAAAAAGGCATCGTTGAATACATGAACGAGTTAAGCGGCCATGCATCTGCTTACATGCGACCAAACTTCTTTGTGAACACGCCAGACATCAATCCGGCGTATCTGCAAACAAGTGGTCCCGCTGGTTTTGCAATCCGCGCAACGCTTGCGGCCACTTTGGCTCCAACCTATGGCGTGTATGCAGGCTTTGAGTTGTACGAAGCAGAGCCATACAAAGAAGGTGGCGAGGAGTACCTAGATTCCGAAAAGTTTGAGCTCAAGCCACGGGACTGGGAAGCCGCAGCAGCCGAAGGTCGCACGCTTGCTCCATACATCACGATGCTGAATCGCATCCGACGTGAGCACCCGGCCTTGCAATCTCTCCGAGATGTGGTCTTCCATAAAACTTCTAACGATGAGGTCGTTGCCTTCTCAAAGCAGGATGGCGACGACATCGTGCTTGTGATTTGCACACTTGATCCCAAAGGAACTCACAGCTCCTCTGTTCAATTGGACATGCCGGCACTAGGTTTCGACTGGGATGATCAACTGCTCGGTCACGATTTGGTGACGGACACGAGTTGGACTTGGTCCAAGAGTGTTGACGTGCAGCTCGATCCATTCCGTGCAGTTGCCCATATAGTGACTCTCAGGAAGATGCCCTAAATGATCATTCGACGCAAGCAGACAGACAGCGCACAGTTCGCAGAACCACAAGCGCTAAACAACGGAATTCTGTCTGCTGCGTCGACAATCACTGCAGTTACCAGCAGTGAAATCAAAGATCTGGTTGAGGGCAAGCATCACAATCCGCACGGAATTCTCGGAGCGCACCTGCAAAACAAATTGGTTGTGTTTCGTGCACTCAAACCATTCGCAGACAGTGTGATTGTTTCGGGCATCGATTTCCGACTCCCCCTAACCCACGAAGCAGATGGTGTCTGGGTGGGTGCGATTGAGCTTTCTGAGATTCCAGATTACCGAATTGAAACTTGTTACGGTGAGAATATTCATTTCAGTGATGATTCCTACCGGCACTTGCCCACAATCGGTGATCTCGATCTGCATCTAATCTCAGAAGGCCGGCATGAACAGTTAGCCAACGCGCTCGGTGCTCGAGTGATGAAATTTGAATCTGAAATCGGTCCAATTAGCGGAACTGCGTTTACGGTCTGGGCACCAAACGCTCGCGGTGTTCAGGTTATTGGAAACTTCAACCACTGGGATGGAACCACTCACCCGATGCGCTCGCTAGGTAGTACTGGGGTTTGGGAATTGTTTGTTCCAGGCATTGGTCACGGTGACAGCTACAAGTTCCGTGTTACCAACCAGCATGGTTACTCCAACGACAAAGCCGATCCAATGGCAAAGCACAGTGAAGTGCCGCCATCCACAGCCTCTGTAATTTGGGACTCGAAGTACGAATGGCAAGACGCCGACTGGATTCAAAAACGCACAGAGTCATCACCCCAATTCGGACCGATGAGCATCTACGAAATTCATCTCGGTTCCTGGCGAGCTGGATTAGGTTTCAAGTCTGCGGCGATAGAACTTCGTGACTACATTCTTGAAAACAACTTCACACACGTTGAGTTCATGCCGCTAGCGCAGCATCCGTACGCGCCATCGTGGGGCTACCAAGTCACTGGCTACTACGCGGTTGCCTCGGCTTTGGGTGATCCGGATGAATTGCGCTTTCTGATTGATACTTTGCATCAGGCAGGCATTGGCGTCATCATGGACTGGGTACCTGCACACTTCCCCAAAGATGCTTGGGCGTTAGCAAAATTTGATGGCACTTCGCTCTACGAGCACGAAGATCCACGACTTGGTGAGCACCCTGACTGGGGAACATACATCTTCAACTTCGGCCGCCCAGAGGTAAAAAACTTCTTGGTTGCAAACGCCGTCTTCTGGCTCGAAGAATTTCACGTCGATGCATTGCGGGTCGATGCGGTTGCTTCGATGTTGTACCTCGACTACTCCCGCAAGTCTGGTGAATGGTCACCAAATCAATACGGTGGGCGCGAAAACCTTGATGCTGTTGATTTCTTAAAAGAGATGAACTCAGTAGTGCACTCCCGAGTACCCGGCGCTTTGACGATGGCCGAAGAGTCCACCTCGTGGCCAGGTGTCACCACGGGCACTGAATGGGGTGGCTTGGGATTTGATTTCAAGTGGAATATGGGCTGGATGCACGATTCCCTCGAGTATGTAAAGCACGAACCAATCCACCGCAAGTATCACCACAACGAGATGACATTCTCAATGGTGTACGCATGGAGTGAAAGATTTATCTTGCCGCTGTCTCACGACGAAGTTGTACATGGCAAAGGTTCTTTGATTTCGCGGATGCCAGGAGATCGTTGGCAACAGCTTGCGGGACTTCGCACTTACTACGGTTTCATGTGGGCCCATCCGGGCAAACATCTGCTGTTTATGGGTTCGGAATTTGCGCAATCATCAGAATGGAATAGCGGTGCTTCACTGGATTGGTGGCTCACAGATTTTGATGAGCACAAATCAATTCAACGATGTGTCAAAGAAATGAATCGGGTCTACCGCGCTACCCCCGCAATGTGGGAACGCGATCACGAACCGGGTGGATTTGAATGGCTCATTTCAGATGATGCCGACTCCAACACTTTTGCATGGTTGCGCTGGGGTCATGACAACCGCGTTATGGCTTGCGTTTCAAACTTCTCACCAGTGCCACACACTGCATTTCAACTGCCACTTCCGTTTGTCGGAACCTGGAAAGAAATTTTCAACACTGATGCTGAAGATTTTGGTGGCACCGATCAAGGAAATCTTGGTGCAGTTCATGCGGTTGCAAAACCACATTACGGTCGGCCAGCTTCAGCGGAGATGATGGTGCCACCGTTTGGCACAGTGTGGCTTGAGTTCCAGGCTGGCAGTTAGTTCGCTAATTCTTGTGCCCTGTTTTTCTTGTGCACACTGATTTTTACAGAAATGAATTAGTACAGCGCATTAGTTAAACGGCGACGGGCGGTGCGAACTTCTTCAACATCGCCAAGCAAAACAAAGTAATCCAAAACTCGATCACGCAGTAGCGCCTTGTCTTCAGCGCTTGATAACGCGACTTCGGAAATCAATAAATCAAAAGCCTTTTCGGCATCTCCACTCAGCAAAAGCACATCGGCATGAAGTAAACGATCTTCTAAGTTAGTGATTGGAGTCGCTAAGGTCTTCGCTGCATCGAGACCAAGTGCCCGTTCCAGAATTGAAGCCTGTACTAATCCCGCTTTTGCGTCATCATCAGCCGGATTAACTGCAAGCAATTCCTGGAACGCTGCTCGCGCTGCATCCCAATTTTGCTGTTCCATTGCCGTGAATGCTTTTTCATATCGGGGATCGATGGGGGTCTCAACTGGTTCTGTTTGTTCAGCTGCAATTTCGCCATCCACATTCTCGTTAGCGACAGCAGTTTGTAATCCCATTTGCTCAGCCACTTCTAAGATTTTCTCAAAGACGGGTCGAATTTGGGCTTCCGGTTGAACGCCCTGAAAGAGTGGTTGCACCTGGCCATTGATGACTAGAAAAACGGATGGGACGGCCTGCAGACTGAACGCCTGAGCCAGTCGAGGGTTGGCATTCGCTTCAATTTTGGCCAAGGTGATTTTTCCACCGTATTCGGCCGCTAACTTATCCAAAAGCAGGGACAACTGCTGGCAGGAAGCCACCCCGATGTCCCAAAAGAAGACAACCACTGGGTTCCGGTTGGAGCGATCCAATACCTCAAGGTCAAAAGTGGCCTCAGTGGCATCAACAATCGTGCCAGCAGGTGAATTGGCCTTGGCGAGCTCACTAGCGGCCTGTGCAGCCCGAGCAGCCGCCAAGGCACCTAGATCGACCGCGCCACTGATATTCATGTTATCTGGGTTAGCCATGTCCTTATTCTCTCATTGCGACTGCAGGACGGGCTGGCTATGCTAGAGTAGTTGAACGTTCAACCAAATTAGACTCATAAGGTCAGATTCAAGGAGCAAGCACAACATGTCCTACCTACTACAAATCGAAGTTAGCCCAAGCGGCGAAAACTCAGTTTCCCGCGCAATCACTGCTGATTACATCCACGCAGTGAAGGCTGCAAAGCCAAACTTAGAGATTCGCACAAAAGACTTTTCAACCGAACCTGTTCCACACCTTGATGGTGAAGCAATCTTTGCTGGCTACACACCAGAAGATCAGCGTTCAGCATCTGCTGCAACCAAGTGGAACTACCGTCTTGGCTTAATTAAAGAAATCACCGAAGCTGACGAAATCGTAATCAGCACTCCAATGTGGAACTGGACTATTCCATCTGTGTTGAAGGCATACTTTGATCAGATCATCATCCCTGGCGTGCTTGATGGATCCGGCGCTGATGGCCTCAAGGGCAAGAAAATTACTTTCGTAGTTGCACACGGCGGTTCATACGCAGAAGGCGCACCCCGCGCAGGCTGGGACTACCAGACTGGTTACTTGAAGCTTGTTGCAAACGCACTAGGCGCAACCGACGTTGAAGTTATCTTGGCTGAACTCACCTTGGCACCAGTTGTTCCAGCAATGAACGAGCTCATCCCAGCAATGGAAGCATCAATTGCTGCCGCAAAATCAAAGGCTGTTGCTCGCGCAAACGCATAAATCAAAATGGCCGGGTACAAGTGAAAACTTCTGCCCGGCTTTTTGCATTGAAAAATAATTGAAAACTAACAAGAACCGTTAATCAACTGCTTCAAAAAATCTTGAATTACTTTTGAGGTTTCAACTGGTTTTTCGATTGGTGGCAGATGTCCTGCACCAGCAATCTCATAGTGCACACCATCGAGAGCTTCATCCATCATGAATTCATGATCTGCTTCGGTCGCAATCAGATCTTCACTCCCCCGAATCGAAAGTATTGGTCCGCGAAATTTTTGAATTACTTCATGCGAATCAAATCGTGCAGCCATTGCCATCTGCATATCAGCTACCGACTTTGCAGAAACATCATCCAGCAGTGAAGCAACCTGCTCTTGGACTGCAACGCTTGCAGTTTCAGAAATAAGCGAGGCCTGCATAGCTCGCGTAAAGGCCTCTGCACTTTGAGATTCCGTTACAGATTCCGCTACCCGAAGTCGATTTGCTCTCGCATCGGCTGAATCCGCCGAGGCCTTGGTGTCCACCAGAATTGCAGCAGAAACTCGTTCTGGGTAGTGCCGCAACATCTGCATGACCACATACCCACCGAGGGAACAGCCCCCAAACACCGCTTTATCAATTCCAAACTTGTCCATGAGCTTGACGAGATCGTCAGCAATAACTTTTAAGTCAGGCTCATACCCATCCCAGCTAGGAGCGCGACCAAAACCGCGCATATCGGGTGTGAAAACTCGCCAGCCAGCCTTAGCTAAATCGCCCGCAACCCCATCCCACATGCGATGATCGAATGGAAATGCGTGAAGCAGAAATACATCGCTCACAAATCACTCCAGCGATCCATTGGACCATCCCATTCGGTTGGAAGTGGAGCAAAACTTGGGTGAATCGCAATCATCACTTCATTCAAAGCGGCTTGAACGTTTTTTTCGCCGACCCATAAATGTTTTGCACCTGGGATATCAATCACTTTTGCCTGTGGAACTGCACTGAATCGAACTCGCGCTTCAGCTGGCTGCAGAAAATCATCAAGCTCAGGAACGATGGCAGTTAAAGGTCGCTTTGACGCCGCCCAACTGGCTAGATCTGATTCGTCCGTCCATCGCAAAGGAGGTGAAAGCAATATTCCACCTTGGACACCATCAATGTTTGCGTACCGCAATGCAACATCGGTACCAAAGGACCAACCAAGGGCAAAAACATTTGGCAACTTGCGCGAAAAAGCGAACTCGAAAGCTGCCGCTGCATCGATGCCTTCACCTGGACCAGCTGTGAATTCGCCCTCGCTCTTACCCCGCGGGCTTTCCACGCCTCGAAAGTTGAACCGCAACACTGCAATGTTTCGAAGCGCGGGTAATCGCCAAGCTGCTTTGCGAAATACATGACTATCCATGTAGCCACCATGAGTTGGTAGCGGATGCAAGCAAACAAGCGTTGCCGCAATTTCGCCCGAAACTGGCAGCGCAAGTTCACCAACTAGCTTTAAACCATCATTGGTGTGCAGCTCAATCTCTTCTCGGATTGCCGGCAGCACACTGTTAGCAACTATTTCAGGCATTGCAACACTTTATTTTCATTTCAGCCAGTCTTTTCAAAACGCGACCAGCATGCGTTGTGCCAATGCCGACGCTCTTGGACTCGCGCATCTGAATCAGTGTGACCATCAAAAGGCCAAGCAACCGTATGTGGAGT
>JBIKSQ010000147.1:0-3593 GCA_044348555.1 Candidatus Nanopelagicales bacterium
TATTGGTATTGACAATCATTGTCATTAAGAGTACTTTCGGGCCATGACAAAAAACCACGCACTAGCAATGATTGCAATCGCTTCGTTAGGGCTTGCTGGATGTTCTTCAGAAGCCTCACCCTCACCTTCGATTTCAGAGTCAGTTCCGGCTGGGCTTTCGGTTGTCGTTTCAACCTCAGTCTTGGGCCAGCCAATAACCGAGATTATTGATTGTGTCGGAGCCGGCAACGTGAGTGTTCTGATCCCAGCTGGATCGAGCGCGCATGGTTATGTTCCTTCCTCACAACAGGTTGCGGAAATGATTTCAGCCGATTTAGTCGTGCTTAATGGTTTGGACCTCGAGGGTGGGTTCGCAGATTCACTCGAGAATGCTGTAGCTGATGGCACCGTGATTTTCGAAGTGGGCGATTCCGTAGATCCCCTACCAACCGTTGAACTGGCCGATGAACATGCGCACGATGAACATGCGCACGATGAACATGCCGATGAAAATGCGGATGAACATATACACGGAGAATTTGATCCACACTTCTGGTTCGACATGGAGAGAGTGGCGGTCGGCATGGAAGCTGTAGGTGCCAAGCTAACCGAATTGTCAGACGACATGAATTACACAGAATGCGCAAACGAAGTTGCAGGCGAAATCCGGGCAGCTGAAATCGAGATGATTGAAACCCTAAGTGCGGTTCCAGTGGCAGATCGAAAGCTCGTTACCGACCATGAAGCGCTTAACTACTTCGCGGCCCAGTATGGTTTTGAGTTAGTTGGAGCCGTGGTTCCATCTACTGACGATTTGGCGAACCCCAGTTCAGCTGATTTGAGTGCACTCGCACAAGCGATCAAAGAGAATAACGTCAAAGCCATATTTGTTAGCACTAGTAGTTCAAAAGTCGAGCTTGCTCGTGCAGTTGCAGATGAAGTTGGTTACGAAGTTGAGATAGTTACGCTTTACATTGAATCTGTCGGCGAGCCTGGCAGTGGTGCAGATACTTACATCTCAATGATGCAGGCAAACGCTGAGGCAATAGTTAGCGCACTAAAGTAGAGAAATGGAATTCTTTCTTGAGCCATTTTCACTAGGTTTCCAACAACGGGCATTGGTTGGCGGAATTGCCGCCGCGCTGATGACTGCGGTTGTTGGAACTTGGCTGGTTTTAAGAGGAATGAGTTTTTTTGGTGATGCATTCGTCCACGGAGTAATTCCTGGCATTGCTGCTGCAGCCTTCTTTGATTTCAATCCATTAGTGGGTGCTGCAATCGCAGCGCTCGTTATGGTCGTAGCAATTGAGTTGATCCACCGGCAAACGACGCTGAGTGAAGATACTGCGATTGGATTGTTGTTTGTGGGCATGTTGGCTCTCGGTGTTGTGATTGTTTCAAAGCTGAGTTCATTTTCGGGCAGCATCACATCAATTCTCTTCGGAGATGCACTCGGCGTTACAACTGAGGATTTACAGATTCAGCTGTTTCTAGCGGCAATCGTTATTGCTGTAGGTGTGCTGATGTACCGGCCGCTACTGGCATTGGCGCTAAGTGAAGACAAAGCTCAGCTGTGGGGATTTAAACCAAAGCAAACTCATGCGATTTTTCTAGCTCTTGTAGCTGTGTCTGTGATTGGAAGTTACAGGTCGGTTGGAACTCTCTTAGTTTTTGGATTCCTGGTTGGACCGCCAGCCGCTGCTGCCCTCATTTCTCGTTCAGTAAAAACCATGATGCTGATTGCCTCGTTTATTGGTGTGCTTTCAGTTTGGCTTGGACTGATGATCAGTTATTACTGGTCAACAGCAGGCAGTGCCACAATGGCAGTTATTCCGGTTCTAATTTTCTTCTTGCTTCTAGTCACTCGTCCGTTGTGGCGACGCACCCAAAAATCTAGCCAGGTGATTTCGCATGGCTAATTCGATTCTCGGTAAAGATGTTGTAATCGAGCGTGGTGACAAAATTGTTGTTGCGAAATCAGATTTCGAAATTCCGCTGGGCAAGATAACTGCAATCATTGGTCCAAATGGATCGGGTAAGTCGACCATTTTGCATGCGATTGCAGGTCTGTTGGAAGTTAAGTCTGGCGAAATCTCACTCCCAGAAACTTCAAAAATTAGTTACGTAATGCAATACACCGCGATACCAGTGGGCGCTCCACTTAGTGTTCGTGAGGCAGTAACGATGGGGCGTTGGAAGAGTCTGAAGTTGTGGCAGAAGCCATCAAAGCAAGATCGTGAAATTGTTTCTAATGCGTTGAAAAGACTCGACATTGAAGACTTGGCTGATAGACATTTGTCAGAGCTTTCTGGTGGTCAACGTCAACGCGTGTATGTTGCGCAGGGAATAGCTCAAGATCATGACTTGCTTTTCTTGGATGAGCCACTGACAGGGTTGGATTTGAATTCTGCTGGAGTGATTGATGATCTAATTCACGATGAACCTGCTCAAGGCCATAGCGTCGTGCTCACCACACATGACTTGGCTGAGGCTCAGGCTGCTGATTACGTGATTCTTATGGCTGGAAAAGTGATTGCACATGGTCTGCCAGCTGAAGTTCTCACAATCGAGAATTTGAATGTCGCATATGGATTAACTGGGCTGCATCATGATCACAACAATGCAGGTTTCCCAGATCTAGATCCGCATCACGGTTAAATTTGGTGTGCGCTTAATCGACCCAAAGGCCGCGGCCAATTTTTGGATGGCCACTTTCAATCAATCTCGTCAAAACCATTGCATTGAATTTGGCATCAGCAATTTCCCAAAGTTCTCCAAGTTCCTTGTCCTGTTCTAATGGTGCTCGATAGTGGCCACCTGGAGCAGCGGTGTATTCTCCAAAATAAATCTTGCCATCAACTTCGTACAAATCGATTCGGGCAGTCGCGCGGGCAAAAGAAGTAGCAATGTCTTTAGCTATGTCAATCATTTGGTCGATGTTTGGTGGGAGCTGAATTGAGCGATCAACCATTCTGTCATTCTGTAGTGGTGGCATCGGTTCCTTGAAGCGATTCCAGATGCCATGAAAGAGTTCCTGTTTGGTGTGATCAGTATTCGGAGCCTTCCGCGAAGCAAAGAATGCAAATAGTTCCCCAGCCCCAATATAAAACTTCCAATCCAGCGGTCTGGTTCCATCATCTTTCAGTAAATATTCCTCAGCCAATGTTTCTTGACTGAGTGATGATTTGAAGACTTTCAGTTTCTCGTTATGGACACGAACGAGGTCGTCCCAAGTTAAATGGAGATCCAGAAAAGTTTCATGAAAAGAATTGTCTGCAGATTTTATGATTCCATGAACACCATGCGTGCCTTGGCCGTAGTTAGGTTTTAACACGAACCTGTCCGGAAGCAGTTCCGGGTTAACACTCTCTATCGAATCGAACAAGCCGTAAATCTCTGGAACCAGTAAGTCAGGAATTTCGAGATTTTTGATTATTTCGTTCCACTGCAATTTGCTGCCTGCAAAATCGCCAAGGGGTTTGAAATAGTCGACTGCATCCCTGAGGGGATAAGCACCTCTACGCCGTTGTCGTTCAAGTTCTACGCGGAAGGAAGCCCGGTTAGGTTTTACAAATACAGACGTTTCATTGATCTTGACTTGCATTTCGCGGTAC
>JBIKSQ010000053.1:0-8478 GCA_044348555.1 Candidatus Nanopelagicales bacterium
CTTCTCAGCATCACGAATTATCGGGTGACGAAACAAAATTAGCTCCGCCAGTTGGTACTGGAGCTTCCGCAAGACTCGTTTCATCATGTCCCCAATCTGGGGGCGAATCCTGTCAGACCAACGTTATTTGCTGAATCTGCCCCTCAATGGTTGACTAGGTCAAGTAATTGACACCGTCAAGTAATTGAGGTTATGGAATGTCTATTTCGCTAACGGTTGTGGTCGGTTTGGTTGCCACGTTAACCCGAAGTCTTCACAGTGGTCGCGCCCACTTAGCCCGTTCACGCGGGCTTGAGCCAGGCAGTAACCAAGTTCTGCGCCACTTGCTCGAACACGGTCAGATGCGGTCTTCGGAGCTAACCGCACGCTCTTGCGTAGATGCTGGATTAGTAAGCCGCCAAATTAAGTCGCTGGTTGAAAGCGGGCTGGTTGAGCGAATTCCGGATCCAGTCGATGGTCGGGCCTCATTGTTGCGCGCAACGGACGCTGGTGAAGTTTTATTCAAACAGAACGAAGATATTCAGGTTGAATTCTTTGAGAGAGTGTTTGCTGACTGGGATAAAAAAGACCAAGCTCAATTTGAAAAATTGTTAACCAAATTCGTTCAGGACTTAACTCGAGAAGTGCAAACAATTAGTCAAGGCCAGGAAGGCTTAGAAAAGAATGTCTGAACCAATGAATCAGCAGCACAGTAACGAAACTAATTACTTAGAACACAAACAAATCGTGCCAATTCTGATTGGTTTGATGTCGGGCATGTTTTTGGCTGCATTGGATCAAACAATTGTTGCAACATCTATTAGAACAATTGGTGATGAACTAAATGGTTTGTCTGTGCAGGCTTGGGTAACTACTGCCTACTTAATCACGAGCACAATCACAACGCCGATTTATGGAAAACTCTCAGACATCTTTGGTCGAAAGCCGTTATTCGTTTGGGCTATTAGCTTGTTCATGCTGGGTTCAGCTTTGAGTGGTGCTGCTACAAGCATGTACATGTTGGCCGGCTTTAGAGCTGTGCAAGGACTGGGCGCGGGTGGGCTGTTCACACTCGCCTTAGCAATCATCGGCGACATTGTTCCGCCGCGTGAGCGTGCCAAATATCAGGGTTATTTCATCGCAGTCTTTGGCACCTCAAGCGTGTTGGGGCCGTTAGTTGGTGGCTTTTTTGCAGGCCAAGAATCCATCCTTGGTGCTTCCGGATGGCGTTGGGTTTTCTTGATCAACGTGCCGATCGGTGCGCTGGCGCTTTATCTAGTCCACCGCACACTTCACATCCCAGGATTTCAGAAGTTGAACCATCGGATTGACTGGCTAGGCGCTTTGTTTGGCAGTGTTGCAATCGTGCCACTGTTGATAGTTGCAGAACGGGCCAGTGCGTGGGGAATTACTTCGACTCGTTCACTAATTGCATATGGCATATCGATTCTAGGAACAGGTTTGTTCTTGATGGTCGAATTCAAACTTGGTGATGAAGCTCTAATTCCAATGCGCCTCTTCAAAGATAAAACGTTCGCCTTACTCACAATAGTTGGTGTAGTAACAGGTGCGGGCATGTTTGGAGGCTTGGCTGTCCTGCCGTTGTATTTGCAGATTGTCGGTGGAGCCACACCTACCGAAGCGGGACTGCAACTACTTCCGCTTACATTGGGAATCATGTCTGGTTCAGTAATAGCGGGCCAAACAATCTCTAAGTTCGGCCGCTACAAGTGGTTCTTGTTTGCCGGCACAGTGATCGTGACGTTATCACTCAGTTGGATGACGCAATTGGCGGCGGACACTGCGTACAACATGGTTGCAGGTATGGCGCTCATGTTTGGACTCGGTTTAGGTTTCTTAATGCAACCCACCGTGATTGCTGTGCAGAACGCGGTATCACCGCGAGACATTGGTGTTGCGACTTCATCGGTGACGTTATTCCGGCAGCTAGGTGCCACTCTTGGTACTGGCATTTTTCTATCGATGCTGTTCAGCCGGTTGGCCGAAGCCGTTGGAACTCGATTTGAAGCATCCCTTTCAGATCCTCTGTATCAGGCCGAGTTAGCAGATCCTGTAAACACGGACACGGTCGCGCGACTCCAGGCTTTGCAAACCGCAGGTCCAGAGGCTTTCAACGATACATCTTGGATAAACACTGCAAACCAGATTCTGGTCCGCCCAATCCTGGATGGTTTCACTGACTCCACCACTCTTGTCGTCGGTGTTGGTGCAGCGATTATGTCGGTTGCCATTGGTTTTGCGTTCTTCGTGCCAGACAAAGAATTGAAGCACCGAGCAGCACCTGTGGTTGCTGAGTAGTTAGGCTTTGCCTTAATACAGGAGAGTGAAATGATTAAAGCTGAAAATCTAGTTAAGACTTACAAACGCGGGAGTGTGAAGGCGCTCGATGGCCTCAGCCTCGAAGTCAAAGCTGGCACAGTTCTTGGTGTACTTGGCCCAAACGGTGCGGGCAAAACCACCTGTGTTCGGGTGCTTTCAACCCTCATCGCACCGGATTCAGGACTGGCCACAGTTGATGGAATCGATGTCGTAAAGGACCCTGAAGCAGTTCGAAAAATCATTGGGCTGTCGGGTCAATACGCAGCGGTTGATGAAACTCTGACTGGCTGGGACAACCTCGTTATGTTCGGTCGGCTTTATCAATTAAAGAAATCTGAGGCAGTCTCTCGAGCTGAGGACTTACTTGAACAGTTCCGCTTAACCGAAGCAGCAAAACGTCCAATCAAAACCTACTCGGGTGGTATGCGTCGACGATTGGATCTTGCGGCCTCATTGATTGTCCGTCCAAAAGTTCTGTTTCTCGATGAACCAACAACCGGTCTTGATCCACGTGGCCGGTTAGAAATGTGGGAAGTTATTGAGACGCTTGTTAGCGAAGGCACAACTCTGCTGTTAACGACTCAGTACCTGGAAGAAGCCGATCAGTTGGCTGACGACATTGTCGTTATTGATCAAGGGCGAGTTATCGCGCAGGGAACAAGTTCGCAGCTTAAGGACCAAGTCGGTGGCAATCGACTCGAGGTTGCAGTCGCTGCTTCTGATTTCGCTGCTGCTCGAGAAATTATGGCTCGCATGGGTGGTTCTGAAACCCCTTATGTTGATGAGGTTTTGCATCAGATTTCTGTGCCAGTGCGTGAAGGCTCCAAGGAACTCACCGAGGCAGTCCGACTATTCGACACGGCAGGAATCGCGATTTTGGATCTAGCCCTGAAGCGACCATCGCTAGATGACGTATTTCTCAAATTGACTGGACATGTTGCGGAAGATACAACAGTAAAAACTGAAAGTGAGGTGCGCTAGTTATGAGTGCAATTCATGACGGATTAATCCTGGCTAAGCGGCAGCTTTTGCAGTTGACTCGTGTGCCTGAGGTTTTGATTTTCGCAACCATTCAGCCGGTGATGTTCGTGCTGCTATTCCGCTTCGTGTTTGGTGGCTCCATCAACACTCCGGGAACCGACTACGTACAGTTCTTAATGCCTGGAATCTTTGTTCAAACAGTTGCATTCACGCTAGCTGGAACTGCGGTTGGCTTGGCCGAAGACATGACCAAGGGCTTGATTGATCGTTTCCGCTCACTCCCAATTGCACGTTCAGCGGTAGTGCTTGGTCGCACCCTCGGTGATGCGGCCCTAAACCTCGTAGTCCTCTTCGTTATGGGTCTGGCTGGATATGTTGTTGGATGGCGTCCGACGACAAGCATCATCAGCATTGGTGCTGGTTTTCTGCTGTTGCTTGTTTTCGGATATGCAATGTCGTGGTTGGGTGTTCTGGTCGGCCTGTCTGTTCGAGATTCACGTGCAGCAAACGGTTCTATCTTCGTGATTGTTTTCCCACTCACATTTCTCTCGAATGCTTTTGCGCCAACGACAAACATGCCTTTGATTTTGCAGTACTTCGCAGAGTGGAATCCAGTTTCCACGATGGTTGCTGCAATCCGCGAGCTGTTTGGTGTGCCAGTGTTATTCGGGGTAACGGCTGACTCATGGGTG
Organism: Candidatus Nanopelagicales bacterium; assembly: GCA_044348555.1. Lineage (GTDB taxonomy): Bacteria > Actinomycetota > Actinomycetes > S36-B12 > UBA5976 > JAFMIT01. The sequence goes on from JBIKSQ010000053.1 coordinate 3,993, forward strand.
AGTCAAAATCCGCTTGAAATGTCACTCATCTACATCGGTCTGATTATGTTAATTTTCATTCCGCTGAGTGTTCGGACATACGCCAAGACCGCCAGTCGCTAATTGTTAGTTTTGCTATTGCGTTGCGCAAAGTAGGAGTTTGGGAAATATCTGATCGGGCTGGTGTGCTGGTTGAGTTTGGCAACTTTGAGGATTTAGGCTTTAGTCATGAATGCTAATGAAGCAAGTGATGAGTTCAAGGCAGCCAATAGTTTCCTAAAAGAATTCGAATATGCAGTAAAAACAAATCAACCGCATCTTGTGGCTGGATATTTCGTGGAAGACATTAAATCTTACGGTTCTGTAAACGAAGTTTTGCAAAACTTTGCTGAACTTCAGTCGAGGCAGTGGGCGACAGTCTGGAATGTTGTGGCTGATTGGAAAATCACAAATCTTGATCGGCTAGATGTGTCACCAAATCATTTTGCCTGTGCCTTCCGATGGTGGCGGTTGAATAAAGATGGTCAGGTGTTAAATGGCCGTTCGACTATCTATGGCCGATTCATCGATAGCCAACTCCAAGTCGAACATACCCACTTCAGCATCTTGAATACTGGTTGATTTGGGAGTGACTTTTGACCCTACTCAAACTACCTCGCTCGTCCTATCTTTAAGTCGGAGTTGGGGAGTGCTCAGTCGGGGTAGGTCGATCAACTTCAGATGAGAGGTTGTAATGACTCGAATTTATATCGTTACTGGAGCTGCATCCGGTATCGGGCTTAAAACGAAAGAACTTCTAGAAGCGGCAGGCAATCGAGTAATTGGCGTGGATATCGCTAGTGCTGATGTCATAGCTGACCTAAGTACAGCCGGGGGTCGCGCACTCGGTGCCCAAAAAGCTGTTGAAGCGGCCGGTGGCCAAGTAGATGCAGTGATTGCATGCGCCGGGCTAGCGCACCCAATCGCGAAAACTGTTTCGGTTAACTATTTCGGTGTTACTGAATTTTTGACTGAATTGCTTCCAGAGTTGTCTCGTGGACCAGCTCCACGAGTTGCTGTCACAAGCTCAATGGCATCACTGATGCCAAACGATGTTGCCCTGGTGGATGCGATGCTCGCAGACGATGAGAGCAAAGCTTTAGCCAGAGCCGAGGAACTGTTAGCAACCGGTGGAGGATTGGAGCAACTGATCTATGGCTCCACTAAACGTGCAGTCAGTCGATGGATTCGTCGCGTTGCGGCCACCGCTGAGTGGGCTGGAGCGGGGATTCCCATAAATGCGGTAGGTCCAGGAATTGTGGAGACGCCAATGGTTGCGGACATGATTGCTACTGAAGAAGCTAAAAAGGGACTTCTCGAAATAGTGCCAATGCCACTTCACGGCATCATGCCAGCAGACGCAATCGCGAAAGTGCTGATCTGGTTAACAAGTGTTGACAATGCACATATGACCGGTCAAACCATCTATGTGGATGGTGGATCCGATGTTGTTCTACGCGGTGACAATATTTGGGATCTTGCCAAATAATCATTAAGCAAAATGGCGGTGATTCACAAAGTGAATCACCGCCATCTGTTCTCTTCTACAGAAGAAAAGCTTCCAATCCCAGGCCAAATGCATTGCCTCTAGAGCCTGAGAGGACTAGCAGAGTGTCCTGGGCGGACTGCTTTGCCATCACGTCAAGAACCATGCCGCGAGATGTGGGAAGTGTTTTGATGGATTTAGGCGCAGCAACAGTTGCGTTATTCGCGATAGCTGATGAGAAAACGCTCCTTTCACCAACTGCTCCAGAACCTCGAAGTAGCAGGGCTGGGCGGTTAGCTTTTGCTCCTAAACCAATCAAATAGAAGCTATCTGAAATCGCAGCAACGTTTGCTTGAGAAAAAGCACCAACTCTGCCAACCCGGATAGAGAAATCTCCACCGCGAGTTGTCGATCCTTCTACCGCCATCCAGATGTTGTTTCCGGCCACACCAAGCTTGATGTTGTTTATTTCCGCGAATCGATTGATTGCATTTACATCGGTTCGGGCAAATGCTGTAGTCGCTGACGTGCTGACTGCTAAGAAACCATCCACTGGGGAGCGGTTGTAGCCCTTGCGCCAAGCAATTGCAGCTCTGCCGTTTGCGGTGAGTACAAAAGATTCAATGAAGAATGCATAGCCTGAAACTTTTTCTGTCGGCTTCATCGTGTCAATCCGACGAGCGGTTTCCCATTCACCCTGTGCACTGCTTCGGCGAGCTGTGAAGATTGCAAATGTTGAACCTTTGAGCTGGGCTTCATAACCACCTGGTTGCCGCCATGCCAGCCATGCAACAGCCTGCTCACCGGTTGGAGTAGTCAGAGCACGTAACTCGTTGAAGCTGTAGTTGCATTCCCAAAAGTCCGCTTGCCCACAATTTCCGTATGTTGATGGGTTCATGACGTCGGCGATTTTGTTGTAGGTCCATTCGCCCAGATTTGTTGGTCGTGTCCAAGATGCAACCTCTACATCGTCACCGGTGCCTGAGCGCACGCCCACAACTGTTACAGCAGTGCCATTGGAAACGACATCTAGTTCGCGCATCCAGACCCCGGTTATTGTGCTGTTAGGAAGAGTTACTGCAGCGGACCATGTGCTCGAGTTTGGAGCTAGTTCCCGCACTTGAATGTTTTCATCAGAAGTCCAAGCAACGAGCATGGATCCGTCGGGCCGAATTGTGATCTGAGGGTTAACCCAGGTCGACCATTCCACCAGCCCTAGGTTTCTGGGATTAGTCCATGCCGCGTTTCCGCGTTTGAAACTCACCATCACTTGCGAGCTGTCTTCACCTTTTCGCTGTCCCCAGACGACGCCTTGAATATTTCCAAAGATGTCAGAATCACTAAAGCTGATTCCGGTGCGGCCTTTGGTTACATCAACCGCTTGAACGGGTTGCAACAGCCCGAGCGACAAAAGAATCGCCATTGCTGAAGTTAGGATTTTTTTCATGATTCTCCTCAGGATTTGAATGCGATATGGGATGAATTTAGGCCCCAGAGAAGCAAAACTTACGTTTTATTGCCCATCGATTCAGTACAACTAGGGGAAACCCCAGCCGTTACCATTTTGGAACATTGAATTCCGTACCAATCTCCCGTTAGAGCGCTAATTTGCATCAACTCACAAAGGGAGAGCAATGTGGCGTAGGCGAAAAACTGGTTTGAAAGTGTTTAAAACTTTACGGGCACTCCTACATCCAGCGAGTAGATTCGAGTTGTGAGTCTGAGATTTAGTAGATTCGTATCAGCTTCACTTGTGTTGGCTTTGCCAATCAGTTTTGGCATTTCAAGTAGTGGCACCGCTACCTCTGAGATGTCATTAGAAGCTGATTCGACTTATCAGCAAATCGTTACATCACAAGGCGAGCGGATGAATGTTTTCGTGGAACCTGCTCCCGATGTAAACGGTCCCAGTGCTCAGCAAACTGTTCAACCATTTTCAGGTGAGATCCCGAACGTATTTACACTTCATTCAGATGCTGAATCTGAAAACATTATCTACCTCGATTTTGACGGAATTCTTTGGACACCAGACAGCCAGTGGTATGGCGCATATGGACTCGACTTCAACAATCGATTCTCGCCAGGGTACGACCTTGACGGAGATCCATCGACTTTCAACGAAGCCGAACGGCAAAATATCTATTTAATCTGGCAGGCTGTTTCAGAAGATTTTGCAGTTTTTGATGTTGATGTCACAACGGAACGACCCGCTGGAGATCGACTTCAAGACTTCACAACGAGGGGAGCAACTGCACTCATTCTCTCGGATACAGAATTGCAGGAAGCCTGCCAGTGTGGAGGTGTAGCTGGAGTGGATATTTTTGCAAATCCAAATCCATTTAGTTTTCCATCATTAAACTTCATGAACTTTGGTGGTTACAACCCTCCCGCATGGGATGTCGCAGAAATTGTTTCGCATGAAGTCGGACACAATCTGGGTCTCATGCATGATGGCACCAGTCAGTTGGAGTATTACTTTGGAAATACGGCCTGGACACCAATCATGGGAGCTGGCCGTGGTGCAGGAATTGCAACCTGGAGCAATGGAGATTATCCCGATGCTGTTACCCGGGGATATCAAGCCTTTAACGATGATTATGCGACGATTAATCGCCACTTACCGATCCGCACAGATTCAATCGGGGATTCGATAGCACAAGCAACCCTTGTTCAACTCTCGGGCTATGTGGTGATCAACGAACTGATTGAGACTCCAGATGATGTTGATGTGTTCGAAATTGATCTTCAAGATGCAGGGAACCTAAAAGTATCTGCAGAAAGTTTAGGTTATGCGCCCAACTTAGATATTGAGCTCAAACTCTTCTCCTCTAGCGGGGGATTGGTTGCATCGTCGAACCCATTGATTGAGATCAAGAATTACTTCGGCGTTGCCCAAGATGGTTTAGAGGCAGATATAGATGTTGATGTTGCCGCTGGTATCTACTACATCCAAATCGATGGGGTTGGTCAAGGTGCGCCACT
>JBIKSQ010000021.1:0-12024 GCA_044348555.1 Candidatus Nanopelagicales bacterium
CATTTTGAACGACGATTTCGTCAGCACTTACTTCGTGCACAACACCTGGCTTGGTTGCGATGATTACGTCGGCGGCATCTTTCGCTGCACGGTATTCCATACCGGTACCAACAAATGGGGCTTCAGTGCGAACCAATGGAACGGCCTGACGCTGCATGTTTGCACCCATGAGCGCGCGGTTTGCGTCATCGTGTTCCAAGAACGGAATCATTGCGGTTGCAACCGAAACCATCTGGCGTGGTGAAACGTCCATGTAATCAACTTCAGAAGCTGGGACTAAGTCAACCTCGCCACCTTTACGACGAACCAAGATGCGATCTTCTGTGAATTCGCTCTTGTCGTTAAGTAGTGAGTTCGCCTGCGCGATGACGTACTTCTCTTCTTCATCTGCTGCTAGGTAAACGATTTCGTCGGTTGCCTTACCCTTTTTAACAATCCGGTAAGGAGTCTCAATGAAACCGAAGTAGTTAACGCGAGCAAAGGTTGAAAGGGAACCAATCAAACCAATGTTCGGGCCTTCAGGAGTTTCGATTGGGCACATACGTCCGTAGTGCGACGGGTTAACGTCACGAACTTCTGAGCCAGCCCGCTCACGCGAAAGACCGCCAGGTCCAAGAGCTGACAAACGTCGCTTGTGGGTCAAGCCCGACAAAGAGTTTGTCTGATCCATGAACTGGGACAACTGGCTGGTGCCAAAGAATTCCTTGATGGATGCAACCACTGGTCGAATGTTCAACAAGGTGGTTGGAGTGATTGCTTCAACATCCTGAGTTGTCATGCGCTCACGTACAACACGTTCCATCCGCAACAAACCGGTGCGCAACTGATTCTGAATCAATTCACCAACAGTGCGAAGACGGCGGTTACCCAAGTGATCGATTTCGTCAATCTCAACATCAACACTGCCGCGAGCGGTAGCCATCGACTGTTCGTTTGCATGCAAACGAACTAGGTATTCGATTGTGAAAACAATGTCTTCAATCTGCATGACGTTTGCATCCAACGGCATGTCCAAGCCAAGCTTCTTGTTGATCTTGTAGCGACCAACTTTTGCTAGGTCGTAACGCTTTGGATTGAAGTAGAAGTTGTCGAGCAAAGTACGAGCTGCTTCAACGGTTGGTGGTTCGCCTGGACGTAGCTTGCGGTAAATATCGAGCAAAGCTTCGTCTTGGGTGCGGTTGGTGTCCTTATCAAGGGTTTCCAACATGATTGGGTAATTCGCAAAGCGTTCGCGGATTTCTTCTGAAGTCAAACCAAGTGCCTTCAAGAGAACTGTTACCGGCTGCTTACGCTTGCGATCTACACGAACTGCGACGAGTTCTTTTTTGTCGATTTCAAATTCCAACCAAGCTCCACGGCTTGGAATGATCTTTGCAATGAAAACATTTACGTCGGCGGTCTTGTCACCTTCGCGGCTGAAATAAACACCTGGTGAACGGACGAGCTGCGAAACTACAACACGCTCAGTGCCGTTGATTACGAATGTTCCCTTTGGAGTCATGATTGGGAAGTCGCCCATGAAAACTGTCTGGCTCTTGATTTCGCCAGTTTCGTAGTTCATGAATTCAGCGTTCACATAAAGTGGACGGCCGTAGGTGAGATCCTTCTCCCGACAATCCTCCAGGCTGGCCTTCAAATCTTCGAAGTAATGGTCGCGGAATGAAAGCGACATCGTGCCAGCAAGATCTTCGATCGGGCTGATCTCTTCGAAAATTTCAGTGAGACCTGAAACATCTGGGACTTCGCGACCTGCTGCTTTTTCTACAGCTACGCGCTCGAGCCAACTGTCATCGCCCATCAGCCAGTCAAAAGACTCACGCTGAAGTGCTAGGAGATTTGGGACTTCGAGGGGTTCGCGGATTTTCGCAAATGAAATCCGGCCGGTGTTGTTGTTATCAGAGGGGCGAGAAGCCACTGTGATCCTTCCGCTGGGTGGGCGATTGGAGAGCAATCCACAGTTAAATTGGGCAAGCCAAAAATAAATGAAGACAGCGCAAAGCGGCAGCGTACCCGAATGGCACGTGCCTGTCGACCCCGGGGGTGAAAATAACCTCGTTGTACCAGCTAGACGCCACTCGACAGAAGTGGAATCGTCCGAACTGGAGATCCTCGTTATCTCCCCCCGCCGACCGAAGTCGGATGGAAGTTGAGAGAACCCTGACTGATGAAAGCCCAATCGTCAAGCGCAAAACAGTTAAGTTGTGATTACAAGTCAAATTAACTAGGCAAATCGGACAAGCGGGCTCAAATCGCCATTTAACACTTTTTTCTTGAAAATATAGCATTATTACAACATAGTATTTATACTACAAGTATGGGAAGAAAGTCGAAAGCAGAAAACGGCACGGTCTTAAACCTGGTTGAACAGACTCGCACGAACCGAGCTGTCACGCGTCAGGAGCTAGCAGATGCTGTAGGAGTTCATTACCAGACAATCGGGTACATCGAACGCGGTGAATATTCACCCTCTCTTCTCTTAGCACTACAAATCGCAAAAATTCTAGAAACAAAAGTCGAAGATCTATTTTGGATTGAAGGAGAATCTAAATGAACGAAATAACAATTGTTTTTGTTACTTTATTGGTCTTGGCGACGGCGTACCTATTTGTTTACCCAAGGTACAGTGGGGACGACGTTCGCCGATTAGCCAAACTTGATGTTCTTATGGGACTTATCGCACTGGGAATTGTTGCTATTCCAAGTTTTGGCAAGGACGAGAACTTCACTTTCTTTTTCTTTGATACCAATTGGTGGGTTTTCACGATTCTGACATATGCGGTAATTGAGATTCCGATTTTCATATGGTATCTGAAGGCACGAGGCTTAGGAAGTCAATACTCAGAGTATCTGCGGGAAAGCTCAACAGTCTCTTTCACAACAACTGCATCGTCAAAATCTGTTGAAAAATCGCTTACTGACACCAAGTGGAACGGTCTTCGCACACCAAGCGCGTTGCGCTCTTTGGTTATAATTTCAAATGTTTTCTTATGGGCAGGAAGCATTTTCCTTTTGAGTGTGGGTGACAGTGTCTGGTCTGCATACTCATTGATTCATATCTTGGTGCTGTTCGTGTTTTGGTATTTACTTCGACAGGCAGTACGCCTTGTTTCAGATGCCCCGGCTGATTCACTAGACGAAAGAATGAATCAAGAGCGAAACCAAAACTACTTCACTGCCTATCAAGCTCTCGCTGGAATGGCGAGTCTGATCGCAGTGATTTTCATGCTCTACGTTTTTACTCAAGATACTTCGGAAACCGGAGACGGTTTCAATTACACCATTAGCTTCACCTGGCCTCAAAGCCAAGCAGTTTTCTGGTTCATCTATTTCTACGTATTTGCATTACCTTCAATGGTTACAGCCTGGCGAGACTCGCGCCGTGTAATTCATCCTGATTTATAAACAGGAATAAAAAATATGGCCTCACCCAAACGGGTGAGGCCATATTCAAAAGAGCGACTACTTAACAGATACCTTCGCGCCGGCAGCTTCGAGAGCTTCCTTTGCCTTATCTGCAGCGTCTTTCTTGCCACCTTCGAGAACTGGCTTTGGTGCAGCTTCAACCAAGTCTTTGGCTTCTTTCAGGCCAAGACCGGTGATTGAGCGAACTTCCTTGATAACTGCGATTTTGTTAGCGCCAACTTCTTCAAGAATGACATCAAATGTGTCTTTCTCTTCAGAAGCGCCGCCTGCATCGCCGCCGCCACCAGCAGCAGCTGCAACAGCAACTGGTGCTGCGGCAGTTACGCCAAAGGTTTCTTCGAATTGTGCAACGAACTCGGTGAGTTCAATAAGTGAGAGTTCCTTGAAAGCTTCTAGCAACTCTGGGGTGGTTAGCTTCGCCATGTTGGGCGATCCTTTCGTAATGGGTTGCGCCGAAATCCGGCCGGCTGAGGCTTACGCCTCGGTGGTGTCAGCAGCATCGACTGCAGCATCTGCTGCGGCTTCAACTACTTCAGCTTCGGCCGGGGCTTCAGCTGAAACTTCTGGTTCTACTGCATCTACTACTGCTTCAACTTCGGCTTCAACTGCTGCTGGAGCTTCGGTTTCGGTAGCGGTTGGTGCTGGTTCTGCGGCTGCTTCAACAACTGGTGCTGCTGCAACTGCGGGTGCTCCCTGCTCGGCTTCGAGCTTGCTGCGGAGAGCATCGACTGTGCGAACTGCCTTTGCCAAGGTGGCCATAAGTGCGCCGGCAACCTTGGAGAGGAGAACTTCGCGAGACTCGAGGCTGGCTAGTTTCTGTACTTCCGCTGCGTTGATTACTTTTCCTTCAAAGTACCCACCCTTGATGATCAAGTTTGGATTTTCTTTGGAGAAGTTCTTCAATGCTTTGGCGACGCCGATTGCGTCACCTCTAACGAAAGCAACAGCACTTGGGCCAACCAACAAATCATCAAGACCAGTAACACCTGCACGCTCTGCAGCGATTTTGGTGAGGGTGTTCTTGACGACTGCATACTCAGCCTCGCCAGCCAAACTGCGACGCAGCTGCTTGAGCTGTGCCACGGTCAAGCCGCGGTAGTCAGTGAGTAAAGCCGCGTTGGACTCACGGAACTCAGTTTCGAGTTCTGCAAGCACTGCGGACTTGTCAGTGCGCGCCATGGGCGTCCTTCCGGGTAATTCCCACAAAACAAAAACCCTCGCACAGGGCGAGGGAAAACCTAAATAAAGGTCATCTTTCACACCTGCGCTGGAGCTCTGTTATGCAGAGCCTTCGTGAACCAAGGCGGTTCAATCCGGCGGTCTTCGGTAGGCGCAGGTTAGAGCCTGCACCACTCGATTCAAAATCGAGCTGAGTTGGGGTAACGATTAACTCGCTACCCCAACTCAAAAATTAGGATGGTTGATCGGTTGTTAAACCACGGGTGAGGTTGGAATCAAGCAAGATTCCAGGACCCATCGTTGATGCAACAGCAATCTTCTTGATGTAGCGGCCCTTCGATGATGAAGGCTTAACACGCAAGATTTCTTCAAGTACAGAGGCGTAGTTTTCAGTCAACTGAATGTCAGTGAAGGAAGCCTTGCCAATGATTACGTGCAAGTTTGAGTGCTTGTCAACGCGGAATTCAATCTTGCCGCCCTTGATGTCAGCAACTGCTTTGGCTACATCCATGGTGACGGTGCCGGTCTTTGGGTTTGGCATTAAACCGCGAGGTCCAAGCACCTTACCTAGACGACCAACTTTGCCCATCATGTCTGGGGTTGCAACTACTGAGTCGAAGTCGGTCCAGCCGCCTGCTACCTTCTCAAGCAGTTCATCAGCGCCAACATGGTCTGCGCCAGCTGCACGTGCTTCTTCTGCTTTTTCACCACCAGCGAAGACCAGGACCCGAGCGGTCTTACCAGTGCCGTGTGGAAGGTTTACAGTGCTTCGAACCATTTGATCTGCTTTACGCGGATCAACACCGAGTGCGAAAGCAACGTTAACGGTGCCATCAAATTTGGTGGTTGCGGTTTCTTTGACAATACGCATTGCCTCAAGCGGAGCGTATAGCTCATCTTTATTAATTAGCTCAGCTGATGCGAGCCATTTCTTACTGCGTTTCATATCTGCTCCTTATGCAGTTCGTGGTGTGAGCTGCAGTTGCTCTACCACTTAGTCTCGAAAGACTATTAATCGTTGACAGTGATACCCATCTGACGGGCAGTGCCTTCAATGATGAGCATTGCTGCAGCAACATCGTTTGCATTCAGGTCGGACATTTTGGTTTCAGCAATTTCCTGAACCTGTGCTTTGGTTAGCGAACCAACCTTGACAGACTGTGGAGTTCCTGAACCTTTTTCCAAACCTGCTGCCTTCAAAATCAAGCGTGACGCCGGAGGAGTCTTTAACTTGAAGTCGAATGAGCGATCTTCGTATACGGTGATTTCAACTGGAATGATCTGCCCGCGGTCGCCTTCAGTTGCAGCGTTGTACGCCTTGCAGAATTCCATGATGTTGACACCGTGCTGACCAAGGGCTGGTCCGACTGGTGGTGCCGGATTAGCCGCGCCAGCCTGAATCTGAAGTTTGATCAGACCAGTGACTTTCTTCTTGGGGGCCATGGTGTTGGGTCCTTACTTTCTTTTTGTTTAATCCAACTGAATGTTCAGTTGGAAACCTATTTAGTCGTTTCGCTGAACGGCCGCGAAGGCGAGTTCAACTGGGGTTTCACGTCCGAAGATTTCTACCAAGCCAATGATTTTCTGTGACTCGACGTTGATTTCCGAAACGGTTGCCTGCAGGGTTGCAAATGGACCTTCAGTAACTGTGACCGAATCGCCAACCGCAAAGTCCATAACTTCGATAACTCTGCTTCCGCCACCGGATTTTCTGGAGCCAACTTCTTCAGCAAGTGTCTTGCGAACTGGTTGTGCCAACATTTCGGCAACTTCATCAATTGAAAGTGGTGAAGGCTGATGACCGTTACCCACGAAGCTGGTAACACCTGGCGTGTGACGAACGGCTCCCCACACATCTTCATGTGTCATGTCCATTCGAACCAAGATGTAACCCGGGAACTTGCAGCGTTCAACAATCTTGCGCTGTCCGGCTTTAATCTCAACAACTTCTTGAGTTGGAACCTGCACTTCGAAGATGTGATCTTCCATGTTGAGTGTGCGGATTCGGTTTTCTAAGTTTGCTTTGACGCGCTTCTCCAAATTGGCGTAGGAGTGGATTACAAACCAGTCGCCTGGTTTAACCATTAACGCTTCTTTCATTGCAGCGATTGGATCTTCGAGACCTTCAACTTCGGCTGCATCGTCTGCAGCTTCAAGAGCGTCCTCATTAACCACTACATCTTCTGCAACCACATCATCAGCTGTTGCATTTTCAGCAACGGCTTCTGCTGGCGCAGCAACTTCGGTTTCGACTACAGCTTCAACATTTTCGGTTGTTTCTGCAACCGCTTCTGAATCATCAGCAGACTTCGCCACCGACACCGACTCAGCACCTTCAGAGGCTAACAAGCCAAAGAGGTCGAGATCGTTGTTTTCTGACACTTTTTCTCCTCTGATTACTCGCCGAAGATGGCGAGTACGCCTTGGCCAACGACAATGTCAATCACATTGACAATGATTGCTAGAACTACCACGAACACCAGCACAACACTGGAGTAGGTGACTACCTGCGAACGGGTTGGCCACACAACGCGGCGCAACTCTGAAACTATCTCGCGAACAAATTCAGCAATGCGCTTTGGCAGGCTGAGTACTTTGCCTGTGCCTGAGGAGTTCTCCTCGTTTAGTTCTTCGGTCATCGCCTTACTTCCTTTGATCACTCACCGTTGCAGGGCAGGAGGGACTTGAACCCCCAACCCGCGGTTTTGGAGACCGCTACTCTGCCAATTGAGCTACTGCCCTTCGAGGCCCGGACTTCACGCTTACCTGCCAAAAGGCATGCTTGCGCTCAGCTGAAGAGCCAACGAGTTGCGGAGTGTAAGGGCAGGAAGAGGGTTCTTCAAAGTCGCGGTTGGACCGCTAGTGCCTATCCGAGCCAGATGCGCCACAATTCCGCCATGACTTCTCGTATCTCAAAGCGGATTGCAGCAATTGCCGAATCTGCCACCTTAGCTGTGGATGCCAAAGCCAAAGCGCTCAAAGCAGCCGGCCGGCCGGTTATCGGATTTGGGGCGGGCGAACCTGATTTCCCAACTCCGGCCTACATCGTCGCTGCGGCCGAGGCGGCCTGTTCGGTTGTGGCAAACCACCGCTACACCCCAGCTGCAGGTCTGCCCGAGATGAAGGCCGCTGTGGTTGCCAAGACTAAGCGGGACTCTGGCCTTGTGGTTGACGATTCACAGGTGCTTGTGACCAACGGTGGCAAGCAGGCGGTTTACCAAGCTTTTGCAACCATCGTTGATGAAGGCGATGAGGTGCTGCTGCCATCTCCTTACTGGACTACCTACCCTGAAGCGATCGCGCTGGCGGGTGGAAAAGTGGTTGAAGTTTTTGCTGATGAGAGTCAAAACTATTTAGTGAGTGTTGAGCAACTCGAAGCCGCTCGAACCAATCGCACAAAGGCGATTCTTTTTGGTAGCCCGTCGAACCCGACTGGTTCGGTCTATCCGGTTGAGACTGTTAAAGCGATTGGTGAATGGGCAGTGCAACATGGCATCTGGGTGATTGCAGATGAGATTTACGAACACTTGCTTTACGACGGTGCAACCGCACCATCGATGCCAGTTCTAGTGCCAGCACTTCAAGACACTTACATAATTCTGAATGGTGTGGCGAAGACCTATGCGATGACTGGTTGGCGAGTTGGCTGGATGATCGGTCCAAAAGATGTCATCAAAGCCGCAACCAACCTGCAGTCACACTTATCAAGCAACGTCAACAACGTCGCGCAACGCGCTGCGATTGCTGCATTGAACGGTGATCTCACTGCGGTTGATGAAATGAAAGTTGCTTTCGATCGTCGGCGCAAACTGATGGTAAAAATGCTTAACGACATTCCAGGCGTCATGTGTCCAACCCCAGAAGGTGCGTTTTACGTCTACCCCTCTGTAAAAGGTTTGCTTGGAAAAGAAATTCGCGGAAAGGTCTGCAACACATCTGCTGAGCTTGCTGCTGTGATTTTGGAAGAGGCCGAAGTTGCGGTTGTTCCAGGTGAAGCATTTGGTCCATCTGGTTACATCAGACTTTCATATGCACTCAGCGATGAAGATTTGGTTGAGGGCGTTACGCGTATGCAAAAACTTTTAGGCGAAGCCAAGTAGTTTTTAAAGTTCGAGTTGCCATTCGATGTTTGTGTCAGTGGTTTTGATTTTTGCGAATCCAGATTTAGCCAAAACCTTTTGACTAGCAACATTATCGATTTCGGTTTCAGCTGTTAGCAGTTTTAGTGAATGTTGTTTTGCAACCTCAATCAGCAAAGCAACAGCTTCAGTTGTGATTCCTTGATTCTGAAAATCTTCAGAGATGCCATATCCAATCTCAACCCTGCCATCACTTGGCGCTGACTTAAACCCAACTCCCCCAACAACCAGTTCGGTTTCATTAAGTTGGATTTGCAGAGCTCCCCAAGGCTGCTCAATTGTGGCAACATGTAAATTGTTTTCAATCGCTAGGCCAGCGAGCAACACATCTCCTGCGGTTGGATAGCCAAGCCCCCAGTTTTGTTCTACCAATAATGACGGGTTTGCTGCTGCGATTGCCTGCAAGTCATTGATGTTTGGTAAAAGTAGGGAAATTCTTTTTGCCGAAATCAAAACTCTTTTGCTCACGCAAAGTTCCCAACAAAACTAGGTTCGATTTCTAGATTGATGCCAAATTTTTGATTCACTCCATTTTGAATCAATCGAGCTAATTCAAAAATGTCGTTAGCGGTAGCGGCTCCGCGGTTTGTGATTGCGAGTGAATGCTTTGTCGAAAGAGTTGCGCGTTCGTTCAGGCCGAAACCTTTTGCATACCCTGCGTTTTCAACCAACCAAGCAGCACTTAATTTTGTAGTGCCATCCAACTGCTTCCATTGCGGAGCAGTCGCAGGCACAGCTGCCGGCACACTCTGCAAAACTGGATTTGTAAAAAATGAACCAACACTCCAGGTGTCATGATCTGCCTGCGCAAGGACCATGCCTTTTGCTTCGCGGAGCTGCAACACTTTTTCTCTAACTAAGTGGGACTTTGAACGCTTGCCAGGTTCCACTTTTAACAGCCTGGCTAATTCGTCATACATAACTGGAGCACTGTGGTCGCCCAGTCGAAGTTGGAATGAAACTTGCAAAATCAAATGCCGATTTGGTTCTCGCTTGAAACGTGAATCACGGTACGAAAATTCACATTCACTGGCGCTGAAAGTTTTGAACTCCTGTAGTAGCCGGTCCCAGGTCCGAACTCGATAAATCCAGTCCCCAACTTCTTGGCCGTACGCACCAACATTTTGAAGAGGGGTCGCACCCACAGTTCCTGGAATGCCACTCATCGCCTCAAGCCCCGACCAGCCATTAGCCAAAGTCTGCGCAACAAACTCATCCCAATCATGACCAGCTTCAACCGTGACGATTGCACCGCCACAAGAATCGGATGTCGAAGTGAAACCAGCCGTCCGCACCATTACGACTCGGCCGCGAAAACCATCGTCTGCCACCACAATGTTTGAACCGCCACCAACTAGTAAAACTGGGATGCCGGCAGAATCTGCAGATTGCACAGCTTCAATAAGTTGTGACTCAGTTTGTGCAATCACTAAATCATCTGCAAACCCTCCAACGCGGAGGGTGCAGAAGTCAGCGATTGCGTTTGGCATATTTACTTAGGCGCTTTCACGATGGCAAAAGCTTTAGCTAGAACTGTTTTACCATCAAAGGTGGCGTTCAGATCTACTTTAAGAGAGCCATCTTCGTTGACTGCTGAAATCTTGCCTCCGAAAACAACACTCGCACCAGTCTCATCATCAGGCACAACCACCGGCCGAGTGAATCGACACTGGTAATCCAAAACAACCGCGGCGCTTCCGAAATGTCGAGTCACGACGTTGATGGCATGTCCCATCGTGAGCATCCCGTGTGCGATCACACCAGGTAGGCCAACCGCGATTGCGGTGCGGTCATTCCAATGGATGATGTTCAGATCACCAGATGCACCTGCGTAACGAATCAAATCCGCTCGAGTTAGGTGAACTTCGATTTCTGGAATCACAGTTCCGACTTCAAAACTCATGCTGCATCACCTCGCACTACCAACGATGTCCACACCTGGCAGACCAAGGCACCTTCGAACTCCCGCAAGTCTCCTCGCAGAGTGATGATGTCGTTGCCTGCCATTGACTTTATATCTTCAATAACTGTGGTGGATTCAAGTTCCATACCCGCAATCACTGGTCGCGCAAACGCAAAACGTTGATCGCCATGAACGACTCGAGCCCAGTCGACACCAACATCTGGTGACGTTACCTGTGCACCCATCATTTCTAATGTGATGACGATTGGGAAGGTGACTGGTGCGATCAGATCTGAATAGCCAGCTGCTCGAGCGGCTTTCACATCGTGACTTGCTGCTGATGTTTCACCAACCGCACGAGCGAACTCGCGGATTTTTTCACGACCAACCAGGTATGTAGTGGTTGGTGGGAACTCCCTACCAATATTGGCAACATCCAAACTCATGTGTGACTCCTCAGACTTAATGGGTAAAACCTAGCCCACGAGGGCTGTAAAAATCAGCCAAGCAGGAGGAACCAAAGTCTTCAACTTTTAAGACTAGTTGCACCGCTAGACTCTCAACGTGCTTCCAAATTTCTACACTCTCGGAGCCCAAAAAGCAGGTACGACCTGGCTTTATGGCGTCCTTCAAGGGCACCCCGAACTTGCTGAATCAAAAGTTAAAGAACTTCATTTCTTCGACAACAAAAGCAGGTTCGCACTCGGAGCAGATTGGTATCAGGAGCAATTTTCGATTACCGAAAGAACTCGGGTGGTTGCAGATTTCACCCCCAACTACTTGCCGTTAGTGCTGGACCCTGAATGTAAGACTCATTCGAAGTACCCACCTGAGGCAGCTTTGGAACTCCGCAGACTCACACCAGATGCCAAATTTGTTGTGCTTTTAAGAGACCCAGTAAAACGGGCAATATCGGCTTATCGCCATCATTTGATCAGAGGGCGCATCAAGCCTTTTGAAAGCATCATGGATGCCAGCCCTCGACTCGGGGTTTTGGAGTTTGGGTTGTACTGGGAACAGCTTGAAAAGTGGTTTGAGATTTTCCCGCGCGAACAATTCTTAGTGCGGTTTTACGAGGATGCAATCGCACCGGATGAAATGAAACAACAAACGCTGCAAGAGGTTTTAAAACACGTTGGGCTTGATACTAATTACAGTCCGGATAATTTGAACGATAACTTCAACTCTGCAGGTGGATACACCTATACGCAACAAAAAGAAAAGTGGGACAAGTTTTCTCGCCGACAGAAGTTGGACAAGAAGATTTTGACTGAGAACTTTTTTGCGATTCTGAATCGGGATGTTTTAGCAAAGTTCCGTGAACCGGTTGGCAAGGCTGATATAAAAAGGCTGCAAGATTTCTATGCTGATTCAAATCAG
>JBIKSQ010000180.1:0-2921 GCA_044348555.1 Candidatus Nanopelagicales bacterium
TGCTTTGTGAGATCGCCTGCGTGAGTATCGCGACTGCCCTCTCGTGCTGATTCAGATCCGCTAGAACTCTCGCTGCCTCGTAGGCGCACTCAATCCGGGTGGGAATGATTTGGTTTCCTTGTTCAAAAAATTCAAGTGCCCGTTCTGGTTCTGTTGAAAACAGGATCCGGCCGGCCCTTAGACACGCGATATATCTCTCTTCATTCCATCTAGATAGTCGAATGCAAATCTCGTAGTTTTTGATCGCCGCATCATTTTTTTGCAACGTGGCTTGAGTTTGGGCCAAATAAAAGTATGTTCGAGCGGTTGCATTTTGGGACGCAATATCTTCCAGCAACATTCGCTCATCGCGTTCAAACTTGTCTGCTTTTGCGCCACCATCTCCAACGTGGCGTACAGAGATTTTGTCATACAGCACGCGTTTCATTCTGGAGTCAGCATCAAGTACCTCGTGGGTCGAACCGACATACTTAAATCCAGATCGGGCTTTGACGAGGTATGTCATTCGGTAAACAAGCTCACCTTCAAAGACTTTAATTTGATATTTGTCGGCATTCTCAATTTTTGAAGACCAAATGTCTTCATCAAACTCAACGATTTGATCAGCATCCAGAAGTAGTCCGAAGTTTGCCGCGGGATGAAATTTGGCAACAAGTTCACTTCGGTTATGCCCAAAGTTGACCCAAGGGCGCTCAATCAGTTCTCCAGGGAGGTGTCCGAGAAGTTCTTGGATTAACGCCTGGGTTCCATCCGTGGAACCGGTGTCAATGATTCGCCAGCTCTTTATCAGCGGCAAAACGCTCTCAATCAATCGAGGGAGAGTCTTGGTTTCATTTTTCACAATCATCATCAGACTGATGTGGGCATTTTCAAACTTCATTCATCACCTCGATTGTTACTTGTTTAGAAACCTAGATTAGTGAAAGATGTTTTGCCAGCGAATCTCAAGATTTGGGAGATTTTTCGAGTGCCCGCGGCAGGAATCGAACCTGCGACCTTCTGCTCCGGAGGCAGACGCTCTATCCACTGAGCTACGCGGGCGCGGTGGCGCAGCGTACCTGCTTTCGCTCATCGTTCCTATTTCGCTCGATAGGCTACGCCCCTATGACACCCGAGGATCTTGCCACTCATGTTTTGGCTAGCGTTGCTGCTGCCGTCAAAAGTGGTGCCCTCGAATTGTCTGCAGAACAAATCCCAACCAGCACCAAAGTTGATCGACCAAAACAGCCAGAACATGGCGATTGGGCATCGAATATTTCACTGCAACTAGCCAAGCCAACCGGCCTTGCGCCACGTGCTGTGGCTGATGCAATCGCGGTTGAACTAGCCAAAGTTGCGGGGATTGCGGGCATCGAAGTCGCTGGTCCTGGTTTCATCAACATCAAACTCGATGCGGCTGCCGCGGGCGAACTAGCTCGAAACATTCTGACTGCCGGTCGAGATTTTGGTAAGGGCAAATTGCTTGCGGGCGAAAAGGTGAACGTCGAGTTCATTAGCGCAAACCCAACAGGTCCGATTCACCTGGGGCATGCGCGTTGGGCTGCTGTGGGTGATGCGCTTGCGCGGGTACTTGAAGCAGCCGGTGCAGAAGTGGCTCGCGAGTTCTACATCAACGATCGCGGTGTGCAGATGGACAAGTTCGGCGCATCAGTCATGGCGGTGGCGAATGGTGAAGCGGTAGCTGAAGATGGTTATCACGGTGCGTACATTCACGACTTGGCGAATGAAATTTTGCAAAACGATGGCGCAATTTTGAATCTAGCAAAAGACGAGCAGCTAGTAGCTTTCAGAGAAGCTGCATACAAACTTCAGCTCGCCCAACAGCAAGAAGTGCTAGCCGGCTTCAACACCGTCTTCGATGTTTGGTATTCCGAACGCTCGTTGCACGACTCCAATGCCATCGATAAAGCTTTTGCGAAACTCAAGGCCGAAGGTCACATGTTCGAAGAAGGTGGAGCGGTCTGGCTCCGCACAACAGACTTCGATGATGACAAAGATCGAGTGCTCGTGAAGAACGATGGCGAGCTAACATATTTTGCTTCTGATACTGCTTATTACGTCGATAAACGGGATCGTGGATTTGACCGTTGTGTCTACCTGTTGGGCGCCGACCATCACGGCTACATAAATCGCTTGCGGGCGGTGTCTGCATGTGCTGGCGATGACCCAAACATCAACATCGAAGTTCTAATCGGCCAGATGGTGAAGATGATGAAGGCGGGCGAAGAAGTTCGACTTTCAAAGCGGGCCGGCAACATCATCACGCTCGAAGACCTGATTGATGAGGTTGGGGTTGATGCAGCGCGATACACCCTGATTCGCTACCCGACCGATTCACCGTTGGTGCTCGATTTAGATTTGCTAGTTAAGCGAACCAACGACAACCCAGTTTTCTATGTGCAATACGCACATGCGCGAATCTCTTCAATGCTGCGAACGGCAGTTGAACTCGGGATTGATTACCGCAACCTCGAATTCAGTCCAGCCGAGCTTTCACATGAGCGCGAAGCGAAATTGCTTTCGGCTCTGGGTGAATTCCCGCGTGTAGTGGCTGGGGCAGCAGAGTTGCGCGAACCGCATCGAATTGCGCGCTACCTCGAAGATCTCGCAACCGACTACCACCGCTTCTACGATGCATGTCGAGTGTTGCCGCAGGGTGATGAAGAAGTGAGTTCGCTGGTGGTCGCGCGTTTGTGGTTGTGTGATGCCACTCGCCAAGTTTTGTTTAATGGTCTTGACCTTTGTGGCGTCAGTGCGCCGGAACGGATGTAGTGATGACACTAGAACCACGAGTTTGGGCGGACAACGTTTCGCTTGATGAATCAGGGCAGATTCTGATTAGTGGAATTCCAGTTAAAGATTTAGCGCGCGATTTTGGGACTCCATTGTTTGTTGTTGACGAAGAACACGTTCGCCGACGC
>JBIKSQ010000022.1:0-11973 GCA_044348555.1 Candidatus Nanopelagicales bacterium
TCAAAGCCTGCCCAATTACAACCGCCTAAGGCGGGCGACCGCTGCCCGCAATGGCGCAAGATCGGCCTTTACCCAGTCCACACTTTCAGCATCAGCAAGTTCCAACCACTTAATCTCGCTGTGTTGCGGGCCAAGCACAATCTGCTGGCCTTTGGCAATCTGGGCTAGGAACGGATACAACACGTAACCGTTGCCCATTTCCCAACCACCATCTGCGCTTTCAGCGAGCAGTTGCGATTCAACTTCGAGCTCAATTCCTAGTTCTTCTAGCAACTCTCTGCGTAGTGCTTGCTCAGCACTTTCGCCTGGCTCGAATTTCCCACCTGGGAACTCCCATTGATGTTCAAGAAATTCTCCAGCCGCCCGCTTAGCGCTCAATAACTGAACATTATTTCCATCTAATCGAAAAATGACAGCGGCGGCAACGGGAATCAAATCACTCACACTTTCTAAAAATCGAAAACTAATTATGGAAATAACAGCACCCCGTGGAACACTATCGAAGTAACGACCCGAAAGGCTGTCATGGATGCCGTGGAATTTACCGCACTCGTTCACCAACATGGTGATGCGATTCGGGCTTTTCTTTGGCGACGAACTTCCGGACTAGACGTGGGTGTAAGCGCGACCGAGGATATTGAGGCTGAGGTTTGGGCAACCGCGTGGCAAAAGAACGAATCAATCCCGGAAGACAAAGAAGTTCAACTCCCCTGGCTCTACGCAATTGCCCGCAATCACACCGCAAACCACATTCGAAAAACTGTAAATCGCAGAAACAAAATCGCGCATCTGTTTAGCAGCGAACCTGCTTCTAGCACTGAGTCGATTGTGCTAGCAGACCTGGATTTGCAGCGCGCATTTGAATCCCTATCAGCTGGTGAACGCGAAGTTATGACTTTGAGTGTTTGGGAAGATCTCAGCCCATCCCAGATTGCAGAAATTTTGGGAGTCTCGGCTAACGCGATCTCAATGAAGTTGTTCAAAGCCCGTCAAAAAATCTCAGAAATACTAGAAAGAAACTGACCTCCCTACACACTATCAATGAAGAAGGCCAACCAGGAGGAACTATGAAGCCCGAAGATTTCGAAAGTGAAATGCGAAATGCCGATCCAGCTAAGGATTTGGCGAAGTTGAGCGAATCTGAACTTCAAACCATTGCCGTTAGCTCGATTGCTGCGGCTCCCAGCAAGTCTGCCAAGACCACAAAGGTTGGTCGGGGCTTAATTGCTGCAGCAGTTGCAGCCTTGATTGCAGTTCCTGCCTTAAATGGTGCAATGACAGCAGACGGTCCACCAGTTCTGCGTCTAGGTGCATCCAGTGAAGGTTTGAGTTCAACGGCGGATCAGCGCAGTTCTGACATGGCAGAAAACAGCAAGTTGTCAATGTCTTACTTCTTTGGTGCATACAAATTTGAACTTGCAGATGGTGTAACTATCGCAGCAGGTACCGGTACTGGTTACACAATTGTTCCTAGACCGGATGCAGAAAACGTAATCCAAAAATTGGCAAGTTACTTTGATATCTCGGAACTCACCTATGACAAGCAAGGAAAGTCGTGGTCTAATAACCACGAAGGCGAATGGAACAAGCCGGCTATTTGGGGATACCTTGAAGGAGCTTGGGCATCGTTCAATTACAACAACCCTGACTTGGATCCTTGGAATAAGTGCTACAACACCTTGGAGCAACCAATTTCTTCCGAAGACACTGTCACCGAAGTTGAGTGTGAACCAAAACCAGCTACGAACCTTCCAACCGACTCAGAAGCAACTGACATTTCAACCAACTTACTTGAAGAAATTGGTGTCGATCTAACTGGCTTCGAAGCGACAGTTGATTCCAGTGAATACAACACCTGGGTAAGTTTCGATAATCCTGCACAGTCATACGCTTACTACTCAGTGACCCTTGGCAACAACGGTGCTGTGTCTGGAGTTTATGGCTCACTTACCGAACTGTCACCATTAGGTGAGTACGACCTGATCGATTCGGCGGCTGCGATTGAACGTGCGAACGCTCAAGCAGACAGATACATCAAGCAGATGGAAGATGGCGGCGCCTACGGCCCTGAGGTCATGCTGAAGGACGAAAGCAACGCATCAGAGCCACGCACAAAAGATGGCGACTCCGCAGAACCAAACCCTGGTGACGATAGTGCCTACGAAGCTCCAGTTTTCGAAGTTAAAACCGTAGTGGTTACAAAAATTGAACTCATCTGGAGCATGAACTACGCATCCGACGGTTCAGCACTTTGGCTACCTACCTACAACTTCTATGGATATGTAAAGGGCGAAGGCAACAAAGTTTCTGAATACCCAATGCATAATATGATCGCGATTGTAGATAGCCAGATTGATTTGGATTCTTTCTGGAGCTTCGGGATTGGATATGGCGGCGGCTCTGGTTACGGCCTAACTCGCGACATCATGCCAATGATTGACTAGGCAAAAAAGTAAGTTGTGGGCGGTAGATTTTTTCTACCGCCCACAACTTGTTTCAAGATTAAGAAGCTTTGTAGGAATCGACTTCAATTTCTACAAGCATGTTTGGATTTATGAACTGCAGTCCTGCCAACATTGTTGCCGCTGGACGAATCTCACCAAATATTTCACCATTGGCTTTGCCCACGGCATCCATATCTTCAGAGTTTGCTAAATAAAGTCGAACCCGCACGATGTCCTGCAAGGTGTGACCCGCTTCAGCCAGTGCCTGTTCAATGATTTGGTACGCAACTTTGGTCTGACGGTAGGCGTTGCCCTCATGCTTGAGCACTCCATCGACTGTCGCAGTGGTTCCAGAAACGTGCACATAATCCCCAGCGACTACCGCACGGGAGTAACCAATCACTGGCTCCCAAGGGCTACCAGAAGAAATCAATTTGTCGGCTGACATTCCACACTCCTTTTTTAGGTGTGGAAAATCTAAACGTTAAAGCGGAACTCCACAACGTCACCATCAGCCATCACGTATTCCTTGCCCTCCATCCGGGCCTTACCGCGAGATCGAGCCTCCGCTACCGAGCCGGCCGCGACCAAATCCTCGAACGAAATAACTTCGGCTTTGATGAAACCTTTTTGAAAGTCAGTGTGAATCACACCGGCAGCCTCAGGTGCAGTGTCACCTTTATGGATAGTCCATGCACGTGCCTCTTTAGGGCCTGCCGTTAAGTATGTTTGTAAACCCAGAGTTTCAAAGCCAACTGTTGCCAAGATTGCTAGACCAGATTCATTCTGTCCAACTGATTCCAAAAGTTCGATTGCGTCGGCATCATCCAGTTCAACCAACTCTGACTCGAGTTTTGCGTTTAGAAAAACTGCCTGTGCAGGAGCGACCATCGCTCGAAGTTCAGTTTGGAAAACTTTATCTGTTAATTCTGCTTCATCGACGTTGATGACATAAATAAATGGCTTTGCGGTTAGTAAGAAAAGTTCTCGGAGCGGCTCTCGATCCATCTTCGATGCAAAGATTGTGGTGCCAGCTTCTAGATGCGTCTTGGCAATCTCGGCAGCTTCGAGTGTGGCGGCTTTATCTTTATCAAGCCGGGCCTCTTTCTGCAGTCTTGGTAGTGCTTTTTCGAGAGTCTGCATATCGGCCAAAATCAACTCGATGTTGATTGTCTCAATATCCTCTTTTGGCGAAACTCGGTTGTCGACGTGGACAACATCTGGATCCTTGAACGCGCGTACGACCTGACAAATAGCATCAGATTCGCGAATGTTGGCTAGGAACTTGTTTCCCATGCCAGCGCCTTCGCTTGCGCCGCGAACAATTCCAGCAATGTCAACGAAGGTAACGGTCGCGGGCATTATGCGTTCGCTGGTGAAGATTTCAGCGAGCTTATCTAGCCGCACGTCCGGTACACCTACAACACCCGTGTTTGGCTCGATGGTAGCGAACGGATAGTTCGCTGCAAGCACGTTGTTCTTGGTCAAAGCATTAAATAGGGTCGATTTGCCGACGTTTGGCAGACCCACGATTCCGATTGTTAGCGCCACGGGAGCGGAGCGTAGTTCAGATGTCAGTAGTCCAACGCACACTATGCCTATGGACAGTATTTTCTTAGCAATTTCAATCATCATCGCGTTATTAGTAGGCGTGGGCATCGGCCGTTGGTCCCGCAACGATCTGGTCAAACAGGTCGAACTCATGGGCAAATCAATCGAGCAGAACGCAGACTCCTCCCAAAAGGATCGCGACCTTGAACTCTTGTTGCGGCCGCTTCATGACGAGGTCAAAAACCTCCGGGAGCAAGCAACCGAACAGCGGAAAGCGGAAGCTGCTCAGGAATCACTGATGCAGCGAGATCTCGAACGGCTGCGAACGAACTCTGATGTTTTAGCAAAAGCACTCGGTAACAATGCGGTTCGAGGTAGTTACGGAGAAGGCCAACTTGAAGGCTTGCTCTATGAGTCGGGTCTGGTTGAAGGCGTGCACTTTGAAAAGCAACTACAAAGTCAAGATTTAGACGGAACCAAGATAAAGCCAGACATCACAATCAAACTTCCCGGCGGCAGTGCATTTCCAGTCGATTCAAAATTTCCATTTTCGGCATACTGGAGCTTTATTCAATCGACGGATGAAACAGATCGCGCCCGACTTCTCGATCAACATAAAAATGATGTCCGAGCACGCATCAAAGAATTGCACGATAAGAACTATGCATCTGCATACGATGGTCCGAACCTTGTAGTTTTATTCTTTCCGTTTGAATCAATTCTCCAAGCGGCACTCGAAGTTGATCATGGGCTGATTCAGTTTGCAGTTGAAAAGGGAGTCACCCTCACGACTCCAGCAACCCTGCTAGGTGTGCTTCGCACTGTGAGCATGGCTTGGCAACGAAACCAACTTGCAGAAAATTCATCCAAAATCGGCAACAGCGCGAACAAAGTCATCGGGCACGTCGCATCCCTGGTTGAAGATTTGAACAAAGTTGGTAAGAACTTAGATGCAGCAACAAAGAACTTCAATTTGTTTGTACGCCGATTCGACAATGGCTTTGTAACAAGTGTTCGTAGTTTGCAGGAATACACGACCGCTCAGGACACTGCGATTGAACTTAACCATGAGGCAGTTGAAGAGATTCGAGAATTTCGCGGACGCGCTGCCGAGTTGGAGAAACCGACTGAGGATGACTAATCCTCTAGGCTAGGAGTATGAGCAAACCGCCAGCTGGAAGGCTTTACCGATCAATCGGAGCCCCAGAAGAACCCGGCACAATCGTCGCTCTACCTAATCCGAGCAATAAGTCTCCCTTCACTTCTCTGAAAAAACTCAAAAAATCAGAGCAACAAAAAGCCGACCTGATTGAGAAGTTAGCAACAGATCCAGCCGCAAAGGTTGGCCTAAGGGCTGGCATGATTTTTGCAATTACTGTCGGAGTGACCGCTATTTCTGCGGTGGTCGAAACTCTAGTTTTCCAGAGTATCGATAACTTAACTCGACTAGTTTTTGTTGCGGGCGTTTTATACACAAGTTCAAAAGCGAGCCCAGCAGACAGTTGGGCTGGTTGGACTAGCGCACCTTTTGCACTATCAGTTGCAATTTTGATTCATGTGAATCTCTCCGGAATGGATCTGGGCGGCAAGGTGATAACGCAACCACTTGGGCTTTTGGTTGGTTTGTCAGAACATACATGGGTGCTGCTTGCTACTGCTTCTGCTGCTTGGGTAATTGGCAGGCGACATCAAATCGCCTACATGCGAGCAAAACGTCGGGCTGCAAAAACGTCTTAGGCAAGACTCTAGAGAGCGGCTCTGGCTTTCATGTCACGGCGTAATTCAGCTGGAAGTGAAAACAGCAGCGTTTCTTCTACATGTTTTACTTCTTCGACATCTCCAAAGCCTCGTTCGGCCAACCAGTCCAAAACCCCAGCAACCAAATCTTCTGGCACTGATGCACCCGAGGTAAGACCAACCGTAGCTACATCATCTAGCAAATCTTCAGTCAATTCACTGGCATCATCCACTCGCACTGAGTTGCGAGCACCATTTTCTAGCGCAACTTCCATCAGTCGGACTGAGTTGGAAGAGTTGCCGCTACCCACCACGATCACGAGTTCACATTGAGCTGAAATCTCTTTTATGGCCGCTTGTCGATTCTGGGTTGCATAACAAATGTCATCACTTGGTGGCGCGATGAGCTGCGGCAATCGCTTTTGCAAGCGAGCAACCGTTTCCATCGTTTCATCCACACTGAGAGTGGTCTGACTGAGCCAAATCACTTTCTCAGAGTCCACGAATTCAATTGTGTCGGCTGCCTCTGGGCCATCCACCAAAGTCATGGCCTCGGGCGCTTCGCCCATTGTGCCTTCAACCTCTTCGTGACCCTCATGCCCGATGAAAACAATTTGGTAGCCATCGGCTGCAAATCTTTTTGCTTCAGCATGCACTTTTGTTACCAGCGGACAGGTTGCATCGATTGTCTTAAGTTGTCGAGTTGCAGCATCTGCATGAACTGCTGGAGAAACGCCATGCGCACTGAAAACAACAGTCGAGCCATTAGGAACTTCATTTAGTTCTTCAACAAAAATTACGCCACGCTCTTTGAGTTGATTGACCACAAATTTGTTGTGCACAATCTCTTTGCGCACATAAATCGGAGCGCCATAAAGTTCAAGCGCCTGCTCCACAGTCACAACCGCGCGGTCGACACCTGCACAGTAGCCCCGAGGAGCTGCCAACAAAACTTTTTTAGAACCGGTCATACCCGAATCCTAAATGCCCAAGTGGCATCCCGCTTCTGCGTGGCTGCTGTTGCAATGTCAGTGAGATGTAGTTCGATGCCCCTATGGAAAAAACCCAGGATGGTCAGAGCGCTGAAACCGCCTACCCAATGCGGGTTGTGAACCAGCAGATCAGCAGCTATCTGGGGAAACTTGGCCGAATCTGGGTCGAAGGCCAAATTGTCACCATGAAGCCCTACGGCCGCACGTACTACATCTCGTTTCGCGATACCGATGCTGACTCTGGAATCACTGTTGTTGCAGATGCCGGCGAAGTGGACGCGTTTGAGCCTTCACTTGAAGAGGGTTCCAAAATCGTCTTCAACGCCCAGGTTGAATACCGCTCGAAGGATGGCCGGCTCCAACTTCGAGCTCGGCAGGTTCAGCGGGTTGGGGTTGGAAATCTGCTCGCCCAACTCGAAGAACTTCGCCGCAAACTTGAAGCAGAAGGACTGTTCGATGCCGCTCGCAAGAAACCATTGCCGTTCTTGCCCCGCAAAGTTGGGTTGATTACAGGTCGGGATACTGATGCTAAAAAAGATGTAATCAAAAATGCCCGGCGTCGATGGCCCAACACTGTCTTTGAAATTCGAGAAATCGCACTGCAGCAAAAAGACACTCCCCTCTTTGCCATCAAGGCACTTAAAGAATTACAGAGTGACGAAACTGTTGACGTGATTGTGATTGCTCGAGGCGGTGGATCACTTGAGGATCTTTTGCCTTGGAGTGATGAAGGTTTAGTTCGGGCAGTTGTTGCATCCATCAAACCTGTGGTTTCAGCGATTGGCCACGAGAACGATCGACCATTGCTGGATTACGCAGCAGACCTACGCGCATCCACACCAACCGATGCCGCAAACAAAATCGTTCCTGATTTGGCTGAAGAGGATGCATACATTTCGAGTTTGACTGCGAGAGTGGAAAATCTTCGCGAAAGTTGGCTGCTGAATGAAAATCGCCACCTCCAAGCAGCCCGCGCCACACTTACTGCAAAATCGCCACGGGCTGTTGTGCGTTTGTGGCAAACAGAGGTTGGAAATCTATCTTCGCAGCTCAGGAGTAAAACCAGAATCCGACTAGAGCATCAGCAGTCAGCATTGCGAACTCGAGTGAGCCAACTCGGTGCGCTTTCGCCATTCGCGGTCTTGAATCGAGGATACGCATTGGCCACTACCGCCAATGGCGATGTCATCAAATCGCCAGCAGATTTACAAGTTGGCGAAAGTTTCACTTTACGATTAGCCGAAGCAGCAATCAGTGCAGTACGAACCGAAGATGAAAAGGACAAGTAATGGCCGAACTAGATCAGATTCTCAAATTAGATGCAGCTGCGATAGAAGCACTCAACTACGAATCTGCCCGTGAACTTCTCGATGAAGTTGTCACAGCACTCGATGACAGCAGTTTGCCACTGGGTAGTTTGATGAAACTTTGGGAAACTGGCGAGCTGATTGCAAAAGTGTGCCAAAAGCATTTACAGGAAGCTGCAACCAAACTCGATGACTTTCCCGAGGCGAATTAGTTGATTAATCCAGCTTTTCTATGTTGTAAAGAAAAGTTGTTATGAAGGCAGGCACTCGCCGGTTTGATAATGTCCAAAATTTTCCAACAACATACCTGGAGAATTCCGCAAAATCGAAATGTAATTTGGACCTGGATCATCTCCATATTTTGCAGTGTTCCACGGTTCAAGAGATAAGCAGAATGGAAGCAATGTCCCGGGCGTTATTTCCACATAAATCTGGCTGATTTTGTCGACAGATTCAGCTTCCCAAGTAATCGAAAGCTCTGGATCCACGGTCTCAGATGCGTAATGCTCATCAATCGCTGCTTGTACCTGAGCTTCACTGAAATATTCGAGGCCCTCTGACAGCCGAAGTTCTGCAAGTGAATTCAAAATTGAACTCGTCATGACAGATGTTGAATACTCATTAAAGAAACCCTCAGTGGACTTTATGCCAGAGCTATCAATGTTAATGATTAAATTTTCTGGCTCGTTAAACACCTGAATTAATGTGCCGTCTCTGAATCCAGCGTAATGCAGTGCGAATCCCCAATCTGTTGGAAGCACACTTTCACATCCATAGACCGATTGATTAAGGTCAGTGATGTTGTACGAAACATCAACGACAACATCAGTCAGGTTCTGGTTCACCCAGTCATGAATTGCTGTGCAGGTACTTGGATCTAAGTTTCCAGAGATAGGTGTTGCTTTAAATGCTTGATCATTTGTGCTTGGACAGGCGACTGCGGCATCACATGACAAATAGATTTCACCAAACGAGAACCCCGCCATTTTGATAGCACTCAACTCCTCTGCTATTGCCAAGGTCTCTTCGCGACTAAGAAATCCCCTAGCCGAGGAACAACCAGCTAGCAGCGAAAGTGAAACCACTAAGGCAACAGCTAGAGAAAATGGTTTAACTATTGACGGAGTTCTAGGTGATGAATTCATTTTTGCAGTCTTTCAGAAGCTGAACCTGAAAGCAAGGTCTGTCAGGTGAACAAATAACGCGAAGGCACTTATGTACTTAGAAATGTCAGTTAATTCCGTTTTTGGAATTATTTCTTGAATAAGAGTTTCGAATTAGCGGTTAATCCGCCAGCTCAGCTTCAACTAAATTCACGAGCTCGGCAAATGTTGGACCGATTGTTCCCACGACTACAAGAACTGAATCTTCCAAGTCTGTGACATACGCTGCAATGTTTTCATCACCCGTATCCAGCACTGACCACGTCAGTTGCCCGGATTGAAAACTTTCATCCGTAAGTGTTCCAAAATTTCCACTCCAGTTTGGTAATTCCGTATTCGACTGCTCGATTGCGAAATATTGGGTGTCTCCCAAAATCCAACCCACATGCCAATGAAACTTCGTTACGTCATTTGGAACTGGTTCCAGCCAAGCGCTGTTTGACTGCCAGTCTGCGGGAAGCTGCGGCAGAACTAATTCAAATCCAGCCGAACTGGCATAACCAGCAGCTACCTCAGTGGGATTTACTGGCTGAAATGCCTGCTCGGGAGCAGGCCGCCAAGCGACTAAAAAGAGTAAGAAAACAGCAAGTGCGACCAAGCCCATCGAGCGGATCATGTCGACTGATGTCTCAAACCCACGCTTGCGTTTGCGCTTCACCAATTTTTGATCGGGATTTAGGTAAACCGGCTCTGACATGCCCTAAGTCTCGCCTAGATAAGGGGTTCTGCGCCATTCGGAGTAGCGTTGGGGCATGGCTGAATTCGAGTACACAGACATTCTCCCAACCAGCGATCTTGTTGTTCCTTATCGATTGCTGAGCACTGAAGGCGTTGAGGTCGTAAAACTCGGTGATCGGGAATTTTTAAAGATTGATCCAGATGTCCTTCGAATGGTGTCTGAGGTGGCAATTCGTGACATTCAGTTTTTACTTCGAACTGGACACCTCGAGCAGTTAAAGCACATCCTTGAGGATCCAGAGGCCAGCCCAAACGACAAGTTTGTTGCTTTGGACTTACTTAAAAATGCGAACATCGCAGCCGGTGGAATTCTGCCTATGTGCCAAGACACCGGCACTGCAATCGTTAGCGCAAAACGTGGAACGAACGTCATCACTGATGTGCGGGATGAACAATGGATTTCCCAGGGAATCTTCAATGCCTATCAAAACCTGAACCTTCGCTACTCCCAACTCGCACCGCTGTCGATGTTTGAAGAAAAAAACACAGGTACCAACATGCCTGCACAGATTGATGTCTCACTCAACACCAAGCCTGGACATGAACTTGAGTACGAACTTTTCTACATGGCTAAGGGCGGCGGTAGCGCAAATAAGTCATTCTTGTTTCAAGAAACAAAAGCACTACTCAACCCAACCAGCTTGATGAATTTTCTAGATGAAAAACTGCGAAGCATTGGCACTAGTGCCTGTCCCCCTTATCACCTTGCGATTGTGATTGGCGGTACGAGTGCCGAGCACACACTCAAGACTGCGAAGTACGCCTCTGCTAGAGCACTCGATACGTTGCCGGTTGAGGGGACAGTTCTCGGTCATGGCTTTAGAGATCTAGAGATGGAAGCGGCGGTTCTAAAACTGACCCAAGAATTTGGTATCGGTGCGCAGTTTGGAGGAAAGTATTTCTGCCACGATGTTCGAGTAATTCGACTTCCGCGCCACGGCGCTTCGTGCCCGGTTGCGATTGCAGTTTCGTGCGCGGCTGATCGACAAGCTTTTGCAAAAATCACGCCTGAAGGCGTTTTTATCGAACAACTTGAACTCGACCCAGCCAGATTTTTGCCAGAAGCGACTGCTGATGGCCTCTCTGATGATGTGGTTGAGATTGATCTGGCTCAACCAATGGCTGAAATTCGAGCCCAACTATCCAAGTTGCCAGTAAAAACCCGAGTCTCTCTCACTGGCACGATTGTCGTGGCCCGCGATAGTGCTCACGCAAAAATTTTGGAAATGTTGAATAACGGCTCGCCCATGCCGCAATATCTGAAAGACCACCCGGTTTATTACGCAGGTCCTGCCAAAACTCCAGAGGGTTACGCATCAGGTTCATTTGGCCCAACCACTGCTGGTCGAATGGACGCGTACGTTGAACGGTTCCAGTCAGAGGGTGCATCACTCGTCATGTTGGCAAAAGGCAACCGCTCGCAAGCGGTAACTAATGCTTGCGAAAAATTCGGTGGTTTTTATCTTGGTTCCATCGGCGGACCAGCAGCCCGGCTGGCGCAAGACAACATCACGAAAGTTGAAGTGCTTGACTTCCCAGAACTTGGAATGGAAGCCGTCTGGAAAATTGAAGTGAAGAATTTCCCTGCGTTCGTGGTTGTAGATGACAAAGGAAATGATTTCTTCGCTGAAACCATGCGCGCTGTATCAATCCGGTTAAAGTAAAAATGGAAGACGATGTAGAACTTTTTGAAGTTCGTAACTCACAAGGCGAGTTGTGTGGATTCGCGGTTGAAGAAGATGGTCATTTTCTTGCCTTAACGACATTCTTGGTTCCACTAAAAACACTTCACACTTTTGATGAAGCAGTTGATTTCATTAAGGCACACGGATTAGCGGTGCTGGAGAAAAAATGGTTTGCTTTTATTGACGACGAATGGGAATTGGTGGTCATTCAGGAAGCCTCCACCCAAACTGTCACTGTCAGCACTGACGTTTTTGGTGGGGATGGCGAATATGGCTTTTCACATTCGTTTATTGCGGCAACCGACAAACTTCGGCTAGCCGATCCGCTTACTCCACTTTCGTAACGGGGGCGTAGC
>JBIKSQ010000181.1:0-2906 GCA_044348555.1 Candidatus Nanopelagicales bacterium
GTTCTGACGGAGCAGCGACGTTTTAATGGCAGTTTGGATGATTTAGCTGCAGTTCGGGCGGCTGTCGACATTCCAGTGCTTCGCAAAGACTTCATGGTTGACACCTACCAAATTCTTGAAGCGCGCGCCTTTGGGGCAGATTTGATTTTGCTGATTGTGGCTGGGCTAGATCAGCCAACCCTTACTCGTTTGCATGCGGAGTCTCTGGAGCTGGGGATGACAGTGCTGGTTGAAGTGCATGATGCTGATGAGATTGAACGGGCGCTGGATGCAGGAGCCCAGATGATTGGTGTGAACAATCGAGATCTGCGCACCCTCGAAGTTCATCCAGATCAGTTTGTGCGACTTTCGGAGCAAATTCCTGCGGGGATTACGCGAATTGCTGAATCTGGCATCACTTCGCCTACCGATGTTCAGTATTACGCAGACGCAGGAGCAGATGGGTTGCTGATTGGTGAAGCCCTTGTAAAACAGGGCGATCCAAAGGCTGCGGTGGAAGCATTTCTGGCCGCTGGTCGGTCACAGCGTCGAGTGAACGAGCAATCTTGAGCGAAATAGGCCAAAATTCGCCTCTAAACAAGGAGTCAAATGACTGAGACGTTGCCAGATCTTCAGGGTCACTTCGGGCCATTCGGTGGCCGATTTGTGCCCGAATCGTTGATGGCAGCGTTGGAACAACTTGAGGCTGAGTACTTGGCTGCAAAAGCCGATCCGGTGTTTGTAAATGAACTAGCCGAACTGCATCGCACCTACACCGGTCGTCCCTCGTTGTTGACTGAGGCAAAGCGGTTCGCGGAACATTGTGGTGGTGCTCGAGTTTTTCTTAAGCGAGAAGACTTAAACCACACTGGTTCACACAAAATCAACAACGTGTTAGGTCAGGCTTTGCTCGCAAAGCGGATGGGCAAATCACGCATCATCGCTGAAACCGGGGCAGGTCAGCATGGAGTTGCATCGGCGACAGCAGCTGCGTTGCTGGGACTCGAATGCGTTGTGTACATGGGCGAAGAAGACACAAAGCGCCAGTCGTTGAATGTTGCTCGTATGCGAATGTTGGGCGCGACAGTCGTACCAGTAACTGCAGGTTCAAAAACCCTCAAGGATGCAGTGAACGAAGCAATGCGTGATTGGGTCACCAATGTTGAATTCACACACTATTTGCTTGGCACGGTTGCAGGTCCACATCCGTTTCCAATGATGGTTCGAGATTTTCACCGCGTGATTGGGGTTGAAGCTCGCGAGCAGTTGTTAGAAATAACGGGAAGGCTTCCGACCGCGATTGCAGCATGTGTTGGTGGCGGTTCAAACGCGATCGGAATTTTCCATCCGTTTCTAGATGATCTTGAAGTCAAGCTTTATGGATTTGAAGCTGGTGGCGACGGCGTCGAAACCGGCAAACATGCTGCGTGTATTGCAGGAGCACAAAAAGGTGTATTCCAGGGCGCACGTTCCTACTTGATGCAGGACGCTGAAGGTCAAACGATTGAATCACATTCAATCAGTGCTGGTTTGGATTATCCGAGCGTTGGTCCAGAACATGCCTGGCTTGCTGAAACTTATCGTGCGGAATATCGACCAATCACAGACCGCGAAGCGATGGATGCATTCCTCGTACTTTCAAGAACTGAAGGAATCATTCCTGCAATTGAGACGGCTCATGCATTAGCTGGTGTCATGCAAATCGGTAAAGAACTTGGCCCTGATGCAATTATTTTGGTAAACCTTTCTGGCCGTGGCGACAAAGATGTTGCAACTGCTGCAGAATGGTTTGATAAGACTGGTCAGGCATGAGTTCAACACACGCAGTTTTTGAAAAAGCAAAAAGCGAAAACCGAGCAGCGCTGATTGCGTATCTGCCAGCAGGTTTTCCAACTGTTGCTGAAGGTATAGACCTCGTCAAAGCCATCGTTGAAGGCGGTGCTGACATTGTTGAGGTCGGCTGGCCGTATTCCGATCCATTAATGGATGGTCCAACCATTCAGCGCGCTGTTGAACAGGCACTTGCGAACGGCTGCAAAGTTGTTGATGTTTTAGAAACTGTTTCGGCGGTTGCTGAGGCTGGGGCAGTGCCGCTAGTGATGAGTTACTGGAATCCAATCGAACGATACGGTGTTGTTCGTTTTGCAGAGGAACTTAAAGCAGCGGGTGGCGTAGGTGTCATCAACCCTGACTTGATTCCAGAAGAAGCTAAGGACTGGATTGCAGCTACGGATGCAGCTGGTATTGATCGCACATTCTTGGTTGCACCAAGTTCGTCGGATACACGAATTCGAATAATTGCAGATGCAACTTCGGGTTTTGTTTATGCGGCTTCTTTGATGGGCGTAACCGGAACCCGAGATGCGCTCTCTGGACACGCTGAATCTTTGGTTGCGCGAACTCGGGCTGTTACTACCTCACCAATCGCTGTGGGGCTCGGAGTTTCAACCCCAGAGCAAGCAGCTGAAATTGCGCAGTATGCAGATGGCGTGATTGTGGGAAGCGCGTTCGTTAAAGCAATCTTGGAATCACCAAATCACGAAGCTGCAATCGTGGCAGTTCGAGAATTAGCCCGAGAACTTTCGGCTGGTGTAAAACGATGAAGTTGAAAGTGCTCGCCGTAGCTTTGGTAGCAGTTTTTGCTTTTGCGGGCTGCAGTGCATCTTCGCATTCGCATTCTGATGGACACGATCACGGACTTGCTGCCGACATTAAAGATGTGGGTGAAGATTCACCGTTCAAAGGCGCTTGGCTGGACACACCTTATGAATTACCAACAGCTGATTTTGTTGACACTGACGGTAACCCAGTTTCCTGGCCAGCTGATGGTTTGCCTAAGCCTGTGACAATCATTTTCTTTGGTTACACCAACTGTGACGATGGTTTCTGCCAGACTCAAACTGCAAACGCGGCTGCAGCTTTGCGCG
>JBIKSQ010000182.1:0-2896 GCA_044348555.1 Candidatus Nanopelagicales bacterium
TATCAGGACATCACTCCGTTACAGAATCAACTGCTGAATTTGTGGGTGGGCGACCGAAACCAAATTTGTGTTGTGGGAGATCCAACTCAATCGATTTATGAGTTTGCAGGTGCGGACCCAAGCTTTTTACGAGAATTCGCAAAAGCCGAAGAAACTAAATTGTTCAGACTAGACAACACTTATCGGTTGACTGATGCGATTGGAAAGATTGCAAATCCAATTGCTGGCTGGTTAGGTGAACAGCAATTGCTAACTAGTAAAACTGGCGGCAATGTTTCGGTGCAGAAGTTCACTAGCGCAGCCGAAGAGATTCAAAGTTTGGTTGGGTACGTTCAAAAACTTCATCTAGCTGGTCACAAATTTTCTGAGATTGCAATCTTGTTGCGCACTGGACAGGCGGTAGATGAGTTTTCGCGGGCGCTAGAGAACGCTGGCGTGCCAGTTAATTCCCGACAAGCCGGGCGCTTCATTGATTCAAAGTTGGTGCAGCAAGCGTTGTTGACCCTAAAAGCAGTGGGGGGTAGTTCCGAGATAACAGTTCTCGAAAGTGTGACTGCGGTCGTGACTGGCTTGGGGTGGCATCAGAGTTGGGTGGAAAGTGGGCTGGGCTCTGCTGATTGGACTGGACTTAGCGCGTTGGTTGAGATTGCCGAATTAGGGGCAGGCTCGGTTGAAGAATTCTTGGATTCGGTGGGGGATCAGATTCTGGCGCTATCTGAGCCGCGGGCGAATGCCGTAAGTGTTATGACGGTTCATCAATCAAAAGGGCTCGAATGGGAAATCGTGTTTTTGCCACGAACGAATGATTCAATGAACCTCAGTGACAGCTCAGCAATTGCTGAAGCCCGAGTTTTGTTTGTTGCTGTAACTCGAGCTCAAAATGAACTGCATATGAGTTATGCAGAGTTGAGTGATTACGGGCAGAAGCAGATCCTCAACAGATTTATCTCAGCAGATTTGCCAGAGCCACTTCTGCCTAACCAGGTGATTGAATCGCTCAACAACGAGGTCTTCAAGAAAAAAGAGCCACTGAAAGTTTTTGCAGATAAGTGTGAGAAATGTGGAATGGGAATCTCAGCCCCAATCGAAATCATGACTCGTTGGTGTAAAAAATGCCAACCTGTTGTGAACAACGATCTTTTGGTATCTCTAAAAGAGATTCGACAGAAAGCTGCCGAAGCGCGCGATATTCCAAGTTGGTTGTTGATTAGTGAAAGTGCAATTCAGTCGATGGCAATTCGACCTCCGCAAACAAATGCTGATTTGAAAAAAGTGGCAGGGGTCAGCCGACTATCTGAAGAAGAAACTATCGAATTGAGCGAAATTTTCAAGCTACCGCTTTAGAGCACTGGCAGTTGTTTGTATTCCAACTCCGAAGTTTCCACAGACTGTTTGGTGGCAATAGTTCAAGCGCTGAGTGCGTAAGTTCAATTGGACATTCCGCCTGTGATATTTGCAAAACTAAGGATGCGATTTGGGAAGTTGCCAGATCAAGCCAGGGCCGACCAAGAATTGGAGTAGGGCGTTGATTGTGAATGAGTTGAGTGAGCGTAAAACTCCATTCGGGATCTTGCCGTAATCGAATGTCATGAAGGCATTGCGCTGAGTGACCCGCTGAATTTTGTAACACGGGACCTACCGAAACTCTTTTTTGGTGCCACGTGATTGGAATGCAGATTATGTTTGGATTGACCAAGTTGGGGTCGAAACTATCCGAGAAGAGCAGCTGCAGCAGTGGTGGTTGAACTACTTCGGTGAGTTCGTTCCACCTTTGGCCGATGTGGTTGCTCGGTAGAGCACCTAGTTCGGCA
Source organism: Candidatus Nanopelagicales bacterium (assembly GCA_044348555.1). Classification (GTDB taxonomy): domain Bacteria; phylum Actinomycetota; class Actinomycetes; order S36-B12; family UBA5976; genus JAFMIT01. The sequence goes on from JBIKSQ010000182.1 coordinate 1,812, forward strand.
TCTTCAAACCGAACTCGACTTTTTGAGTTTGGACTCCAATTGACTTTGAACCCCAAGTTCTTCAGCTCATTCACAACTCGAGCAGGCAGCACACCGGCGCCAACCACCTCAATGCCAACCAGCGACCGGTCGCTCAATAGATCCATGAAAGTGGTGCCGAGTAGGCCACTTTGATAGCGAATGTCTGAGAGTTGATGGCGAATCGTCTCTTCGCTTGGCAGGGTGCGAACTTCAAATATGTGTCCAGCTGTCTTTAAGTGCTCAAGCAGGCCAGAAAGAGTGCTGGGCGGGATTCCAAGTGCGGTCCCACTCTCGAGCAACGAGGTGAGTGTTCGAGTGCCATCAATCAAGGCAATCCAAGTCGCGATTTGTTTAGCGTGAGCCCGAATCTCTAAAGCGTTTGACTCCGGAATATCCGGAAAGCCAATAACAAAGTCCCCGTTTTGCCGCCAGAAAAGAGGAATTGCAGGATCAAAGCGGAGATTTGGGGAAAGGCTCATAGAACCAAGATGGCAGCAATTTGACTGGCATTAGGAGTTTTCCACCGCACAATTTGCGCTCAATTCAACATTTAATCCGACAAATGGGACATTTGCTCGTGGCGTTGTGTCACTTTGGCAGTTTTGGGTAATAGCGTGTGCAACGTCCAGAAAGGCTGGACTCCGGGTCACCCCATGGTGGACCCCACAACCGACATTTGGAGGAACCATGGCAGAGACTGTAGTGACCAGTGTTCAGTGTATGAAGTGCAAGGCCAAAGTTGAAAACGTAACTCTTACCGTTGAACTCAACGCTAAGAACCGCCGCACCGGCAAGGGCATCTGCCCAACCTGTGGCACAAAAGTTTTCAAGTTCTTGCCTGCTGCATAACTGACAAACTTAAATCAGATTGCCGATCAACCTTGAGGTTGGTCGGCAATCTGCATTTCTAGGTCTAAAGCTGCACCTGATTGCCAGTTCGAGTTTTGTCAATAGGCAGTCACCGAACAATGTGCATAAACCTGTGGATGAAACGCCGAAGTTATCCACTTTCGCTTGTTGACAAACCTGTGGAGAAATCCCGACTTTTCCACAGGCTCTGTTTT
>JBIKSQ010000023.1:0-11871 GCA_044348555.1 Candidatus Nanopelagicales bacterium
TTCTGAGCCTTTTTACGCTCAACTAACAAGTTAGATTTTGTGGTCGCAATTGAAATATTGGCAGCTTGGAGTCGGCGACTAGCAATCTGCTGACGCTTACCAACGATTGAGAGGGCATCCAACTGCTGTAAAAACTGAGATGGGTTGTCTGCCATCAAGGCCTGGAAATCTAGATCCATGCCACCTTGCACGTACATTGCGCGGATTAGAACTGCGAGATCATCCAGCATCTCATTCCGGCTGGCCTTCTGTTGAGCAGTCACGTCTCGCAAGGAGTCGATTTTTCGCTGGACCTTCGATAACTCCAGCCGAGACTCATTCCAGTCCTCAGCTGCCGATGCGGCCTGTCGCTGCAATCCCTCGACTTGTCTTTCGACATCATCCACATCCACAATCGGAATGATGGGAGTCGCAGAAGCCGTCGGAGCTGCCAGCGGTAAAGCCAAAAATGGAACTAAAAAGGCGATCGCGATCTTCTGCACTTGGTTCCTCATGAGGTCAAACTACCAACCATTTCCACCAAAGGACCCAACCAACTGCCGCAAACGCCCGATTTGTCGCAATTATGCCGAAGCCCTGACACCAATCTGAACTACCCGAGCCGAGGCTGCTTGCCCTACTAAACCGGCCTTTACAAGCACCTCCAGGGCTGCTTTTTCAGCAGGTAGCAGGCTTGTTTGACCTCGAGGTTGCTCAAGCAGCTGACCTCGAGGTTGCTCTAGAAAAAGGTTCACGATGCAATCAGCGCAATGAATCTCTCGAACCGGGCATGTTTCACAGTTGATTTCCATACTTTCCTCCTATGAGCAGAGGGTAGATATGGGTACTTACAGTGGAATTACTCGGTTTCTAGCCGATCAACTATTTCAACTTCATCGGTAGCTGAGCACCAGCGGCAAACGACTGAGACCACCTTTAAGTCCTGAACTTCAGTGTCTTCAATAGCTACCTCGCCAGAAATGTTCTGGTGCCAGAATTCTTTGGTGGTTGAGGTCTTTACAACATCAAATCTTGTGAGATTGCCACATCTGGTACAGCGAAAACGTTGATTTGGATTCGGTAGGTCTAAAGCCATTAGTAAATCCTACTCCGCATGTAGGTGGTTGAACTTAAAGTACGTGCTGTGAGTCTCCGCCCCTTTCAACCTACGCTAGATGATTTGGGCACCCCACTTTCGCAGATCACATTTGTAGTTGTTGACCTCGAAACAAATGGCGGCCCCAACCACGAGGGTGGTATCACCGAAATTGGTGCTGTAAAAATAAAAGGTGGCGAAATTCTCAGTGAGTTTCAAACCTTAGTAAATCCACTTACAGATATTCCACCATTCATCGAGTTGTTGACTGGGATTTCTAAATCGATGGTCGCTGATGCGCCGACTCTAGAAACTGTCCTGCCGATGTTTTGGGACTGGGCCCAAGATGCCGCATTAGTTGCGCACAACGCTCCGTTCGACATTGGATTTTTAAAAGCCGCCAACTCGCTTCAGCAGATTCCCTGGCATCAGCCACAAGTCGTAGATACCGTGACGTTGGCTCGAGCTCTGGTTTCAAAAGACGAAGTTCCAAACCGAAAACTAGGAACGCTTGCAGCCTTTTTTGGCTCTCCGACTGAACCAGTTCACCGAGCTTTGGCTGATGCCCGAGCGACAGTGCATGTTTTTCACGCACTACTTGAACGCGCTGGCAGTTTTGGAGTCACCACCATTGAAGACCTGAAAGAAATTGGCACCGTCATCAACGCCCGCCATCGCCAAAAAAGGCATCTCGCAGCGGACTTGCCAGATAGGCCAGGCGTGTACATCTTCCGAGATGATAAAAACCGGACGTTGTATGTTGGCAAATCAAAATCACTTCGCAAGCGAGTCGCCACTTACTTTACAAAAAGTGAACAGCGTTCCCGGATGGCACGAATGCTTGATTTGACTGAATCAGTTTCATATATTGAATGCGCCACCGAACTTGAGGCGAGCGTCAGAGAATTTCGCATCATTCAAGAGCAAAAACCTATGTTCAACCGAAGTGGCATCCGATCAGAGTCAAACTTGTGGTTGCGACTCACTAAAGAAGCATTTCCACGATTAAGTGTTGTGCGACAAGTCAGACCCGATTTGGGATTGCTACATCTTGGACCACTTCGCAGTCGTGAAAAAGCTACATTGATTATCGATGCAATCACCTCAGTCATCCCTATTCGCACTTGCACTCCTCGATTAAGCACAAAAAAACCAACCTCCGCATGCGCTCTGGCCGAGATCGGCAGATGCAGCGCTCCTTGTGAATTACTCATCACGCCGTTGGACTATCAACAGTTTGTGGATCGACTCCAAGCAAGTGCAGCCGGCAGTGATGAAGTGCAACCATGGATTAACTCGAAAATTCAAGAGCTGGCGCGCGCAGAGAAATTTGAAGAAGCTGCCGTGTGGCGAGATCGACTGGGAGCTTGGATTTCGGCAGTAAGTCGCTCCCAGCGATTGACATCTCTGGTTGAAATTCGAGAATTGGTTGCAGCATTTCCATTAGAAACGGGCGGCTGGGATATTCATGTGATTCGACATGGCGCGCTTGCAGCTTCGACTCACGTAAAGGATGTTGACCGGGTTGTTGATTCCGCTAATTCACTGAGGCTTTCAGCCCAAGTGTTTGAAACACCTGCTGCCCCCTCCCCCGCAAACACAATTGTTGAAGCTAATCTCATTCTTAAATGGTTAGCCTCTGAGAATGTTCGACTGATTGCAATCACCGAGCCATGGAAATCACCATGGCCAAGTCAGCAATCACAGCATTCAATACTTGAAGATATTTACAGTGGAAGAGCTGCAGCACATGAGGTTGCGCACGTTCGAAAACCAGTTGCTTACAACCCACCGAAGTGATTCGGGTTTAGATCCAAGCCTCTAAGACTTTAGCTGCCCGACCATCCCGAATAGCGGCCAGCGCTTCGTTGTAATGAAGTTTCAATGCAGCAAACGGGTTATTAACTTCTGCATCAACCGCGCTTAGTGCAACCAAAGCGGCCGCTGCGTTGATGGCAACTGCATCAGCAATCGCATCGATTATTTCTGAGCGCTCGCCTGCGAATAAATCTCGAGCCGCGCGTGCGTTGAACTCTGCATCACCACCAGCTAAAGCTGTCAGATTTGGTGCAATCAAACCAAACTCAGTCGGATCAAAAGTAAACATGGAGAGTTCATTTCCCAGCGCGCTCCACACCTCGGTTGGTGCGCTTGTCGAAATCTCATCCAGACCATCATGGCCGCGAACCACCAAGGCTTTGATTCCTCTTCGATGCAAAACCTCGGCAACAGTTCTAACAAACTTTGGATTTGCAACACCAACAACCTGAGCGTTTGGCCGAGCTGGATTTGCAAGTGGTCCGAGAATGTTGAACACCGTCGGAACCCCAAGTTCTTTTCTGACTGGTCCGGCAAATCTCATCGCAGGATGAAAGGTTGGAGCAAAACAAAAAGTGATTCCGGCTCGATTCAAGTTTTCGGCAACCTGCTTAACATCAAGTTCCATCGACAATCCCAAGGCCTCTAGCAAATCTGCTGAACCACACTTGCTCGATGCAGCGCGGTTACCGTGCTTCACAACCTTGCCGCCACAAGCAGCAACCACGATTGCGGCCATTGTGGAGATATTTACAGTGTGAGCGTTGTCGCCACCCGTGCCACAGGTGTCAACAACTGGTTGATTAACTTCTAGTGGAGTTGAGAATTGCAGCATCACATCGAGTAGAGCATCAACGTCTGCTGCGGTTTCGCCTTTGGCACGTAGTGCCACGAGAAACGCAGAAATCTGTCCGGCGGTTGCCCCGCCCTCCATGATTTGCGTCATTGCCCAACGCAACGAATCAGAGTCAATCTGCTCACCCGCAATCAAGGGGTTGAGCACATTTGGCCAGGTGTGATTAAGCATGATTAGGAAAGCGTGCTTGTGAGACGCTGACGAATTAAGGCTGCCGCAGCTTCTGCAATCAAGATTGGATCAATCGGCTGTTGCACGACTGCTTCAGCTCTAGACCAAGTTGCTAACCACGCATCTTGCGGGCGAGCAATCAAAACCATCACCGGTGGACAGTTAAAGATTTCATCTTTCAACTGCCGCGCGATTCCCATACCACCCGCTGGAGTTGCTTCAGCATCAAGAATCACCAAATCAACTGTTCCACCATCCAAGAGTTGGATGACGACGGGTTCGGTTGCCACTTCGATGTAACTCAACTTTGGAAGTTCTGGCGCTAATTTGGTGCCAAGCGCCATCCGAACTTGTTCCCGAACTTGAGCATCGTGGCTATATACGAGGACGTTTAAACTTTTTTCAGTCACGCTCAGAGCCTACTTCCTGATTTGCCGCCTGTGCAGCAATCTCTGCATCCCGTCTGTCCAAATCACGGTCCACGCGAATTGCTTCTCGACCAGAGGCTTTCGACCACTGGATCAACAACACAACGAAAAACATCAAACCAACTAAATCGCCAGCTACCCAAAGCAGCCCACCCGCTATTTCTTGATCTTCGGCGATACTCGGCCCCCAGGTTCGAGCCAATGATTCGTAGTAGCCCTGCGCAATCAGATTCTCGCTATTCATCATGGTTACACCGAGAAATGCGTGAAATGGCAACGTGATGAATGTCGTAACGAGGCGTAGTGGGTATCCCATGCGTGGCATTGGATCAATTCCAACCAGGGACCAGACCCATAAACAGCCAATGGCCAGGAAGTGAAAATGATTTACGTTGTGCCAAAACTGATTCGTCAGGGTTATTTCGTAGAGGCCCGTGTAATAAAGGATCCACGGATTCATGATGTAAAGCAAACCTGCAAAGGCCGGGAATGTAACCAATTTGGCATAACCGGAATGCAAGAACCTGAGCAAAAGAGTTCGCGGACCTTTTGGAAATGTACGCAACGCCAACGTCATCGGAGCTCCCAGTGCCAAAAACACTGGTGCGATCATCGTCAAAATCATGTGCTGGACCATGTGGGTCCAAAGCAACACCGTATCGAGCGCTGCTAATGGTCCCTGGGTCGCCAGAAAAATTGAACCCATCCCACCGAATACCCAAGAGATGGTTCTGCCGATAGGCCAGGAATCCCCCCGCTTTCGAAGCCGCCAAACCCCGAACAAGTAGACCCCAGCCCCCAAAATCACAGCCACGAGTGGCAATATCTCGAGGGGAAGCCACATCGCTGATAAATCTGTGGGATCCGCAATTTCAGCATTCGTGCCATGCAGAGGAAACATGGTTAAAGAGTACGAGATGATGGCTGATTCTTCAGAATCAAAAGTGGTTTCGTGATTCATCCCACAATTTCGGAATTTAGCAGTTGATTGAGGTTTCCTATTGGGTAATTAACCTGCTTCTTTGCCACAATACCCCTGTGTCTACCGCAACCGTAAACCCGCAGCAACATGCCGTAAATCGCCCGAATCAGACTTCGGTCGGAACGATCGTGTGGCTTTCCAGCGAACTCATGTTTTTCGCTGGTCTTTTTGCAATGTACTTCACTCATCGATCGGTCAACTTTGAAGTTTGGCCGGAGTACAGCGGTTTACTTGATGTCCCATATGCACTCTTCTTTACAACCATCCTGGTTGCATCTTCTTTCACTTGTCAGGCTGGTGTGTTCGCGGCCGAACGCGGCGATGCTCGGCGCATGCGATTTTGGTTCATGATCACCTTCGTTATGGGTTCTGTATTCATGGGTGGCCAGGTCGCGGAGTACGCAAAACTTGTCAGTGAAGGTTTAACGCTTTCTTCCTCTAGCTATGGATCAGTCTTCTACCTCACAACTGGTTTCCACGGACTGCACGTTGCTGGCGGTCTGGTTGCATTTTTGTTTGTGATTGCATCTTCTTACACTGGCAAAGTTTTCACCCACGCAAAAGCAACCCGAGCTGTGGTTGTTAGTTATTACTGGCACTTTGTTGACATCGTATGGATCGGGCTTTTCGCCATGATCTACCTAATCAAGTAACCGGCTACTGAAGGATTTAATCGTGAAGTTTCCAACCATCAAACGACGTCACCCAATCGCAGCATTCTTAGTAATGCTTGCCGCACTTGGCGTTACTACGGCCGTCTACGCCGCAGTTGACAGCAACAAAGTGCAAGCCGCGATTACATCGGATGCGCAAATTGCTGCGGGTAAAGCTTTGTTCGCTGAGGGTTGCGCTTCTTGCCATGGTTTAAATCTGCAAGGCTCAACCGATGGTCCATCGCTGATTGGCGCAGGCGCTGCTTCGGTTGATTTCCAAGTCAGTTCTGGTCGCATGCCAATGGCTACCCAAAGCAAGCAGGCCATGCGAAAAGCTCCGGTTTACGACGAAGCTGAAATTGCAGCTCTAGCGGCGTACGTTGCATCGTTGGCACCAGGACCTGCAATCCCAACTGATGCCATGATCGATTACTCAGATGCAGATGTTGCGCTTGGTGGCGAGCTCTGGCGCGCAAACTGTGCCCAGTGCCACAACTTCGCCGGCCAAGGTGGAGCCCTTACCGACGGTAAGTACGCACCTAGCGTGCACGAGGCAACTGCCCGACAGATTTATGAAGCCATGATCTCTGGACCGCAAAACATGCCAGTTTTTGCTGATGAAACTTTGTCAGTTGAGCAGAAGCAGGCCGTGATTGCCTACATGATGGAGATGCGGAATGCCGACAATCCTGGTGGACTTGACCTAGGGAAATTCGGACCCGTCACAGAAGGTCTCTTTGCTTGGACTGGTGGGCTTGGATTACTTATTGCAGCTGCTATCTGGATTGGAGTAAAAGCCAAGTGAATCAACTTGAATCGCATGACTCTAATCCGCACCGCCCACCTTTAGCACCAATTCCACACGTACTTCGTCGTACTGACGTCGATGCTCGTGCCGCAAAGCGCGCAGAACGACAAGTTGCTGCCATGTTTGCTGGCAGTGCTGCGATGGCCGTTCTGTTTGTTGTTTCATTTGTCTTAGTCGATCCAACCTACCGAATCGGATTGCCGGTTATCGGCACAACATTTTTGTTGAACGTCCTCATGGGCGTCACCTTTGGAATCTCCATTTTCTTGATTGGTGCTGGCGCAATTCACTGGGCCAAAAAATTAATGCCAGATTCCGAGGTTGTTGAAGAACGTCACGACATGGAATCTTCGGACGAAGAAAAAGCTGCGCTGGCTGCAACCTTCAACACAGGTGTCGAAGAATCTGGATTTAAAGAACATTCGATTATCCGACGAAGTCTGCTTGGCGCACTCGCAGTGTTTCCAATTCCATTGGTTTTCATGCTTCGCGATTTAGGTCCAGGACCTGGTGACACAAAATTCAACACCATGTGGACTGAGGGTTTGAGACTTTTGCGAGATGTCACATACGAACCAATCAAAGCCGATGAGATTCCAATCGGTGCATTAATCAACGCGGTCCCCGAAGGCCTTCCAGAAGTTGAACACGACACTGGAAATCTGAATGCGCGTGCCAAAGCTGTAATCATCGTCGTCAGAATTTCACCCGATTCGATTGTGTCGCAACAAGGTGGAACGCCAGATGAACCTTGGGATTTCAACGGTGTGCTTGCCTATTCGAAAGTTTGCACGCATGTTGGCTGCCCAATCTCACTTTACGAACAAAAAACCCACCACCTCCTTTGCCCATGTCACCAATCGTCATTCGATTTGGCTGATAGCGGTCGAGTTGTTTTTGGGCCAGCCTCGCGTCGGATGCCGCAGCTAGCCATCACCACTGACTCCGAGGGATACTTAATTGCCCGTGGAGATTTCGCTGAACCAATCGGCCCTAGCTTCTGGGAGATGAATAAATGAGTGCAATAGGAAAAGTACTTTCTTGGACTGATGCCCGCACCGGTGCCGCTAAGCCGCTTCGAATTGCAATGAACAAAGTGTTCCCCGATCACTGGTCGTTCATGCTAGGCGAAATCGCCCTTTACTCATTCATCATTTTGCTGCTGTCGGGCACATACCTGACCTTGTTCTTCGTACCATCATCAACCGAAATCATCTACAACGGCTCGTACATTCCGCTGAAGGGTGTCAAGATGACTGAGGCCTATGCCTCGGCTCTCGATATCTCCTTTGATGTTCGTGGTGGTTTGTTGATGCGCCAAATCCACCACTGGGCCGCTTTGTTCTTCATCGCTGCGATGATGATCCACCTGTTGCGAGTTTTCTTCACTGGAGCTTTCCGTCGACCACGCGAAATCAACTGGGTTATTGGTTTGGTTCTCTTGGTACTTGGAATCATTGAAGGCTTTGCTGGCTACACCTTGCCAGATGATCTACTTTCTGGAACTGGTATCCGAATCACTGAAGGCATCATTCTTGCTACCCCAGTGTTGGGCACTTGGATGTCGTCGCTGATTTTCGGTGGCGAATTCCCGGGTACAGATTTCATTCCAAGGCTATACATGATTCACATCTTGTTGATTCCTGGAATCATGCTGGCGCTCATCACAGTGCACATGATGATGGTTGTCTTGACCAAGCACACTCAGTTTGCTGGACCTGGTCGGACCCAAAAGAATGTTGTTGGCTTCCCACTGATGCCTGTGTATGTTGCAAAAGCTGGTGGATTCTTCTTCATTGTCTTCGGTATCACGACCTTCCTAGCTGGGCTTGTCACGATCAACCCCATTTGGCTCTTTGGGCCATACGTCCCTAACGCAGTTACAGCAGGCAGTCAGCCAGACTTCTATATGGGATTCCTCGATGGTGCCGTTCGCATCATGCCTGGACTTGAGTCAACCATTTTTGGTTACATCCTAAGTTGGAACCTTCTGGTACCTGCCATGGTGTTACCAGGAATCGTTCTGGGAGTCGTTGGTGCATATCCGTGGATTGAAGCATGGGCCTCTGGAGATAAGAAGGAACACCATCTGTTGGATCGCCCTCGAAACGCTCCTACCCGAACTGCTCTGGGCGTTGCATTCATGGCCTTCTACGGTGTGCTTTGGCTATCAGCCGGTAATGACCTGATTGCAATCACATTTGGTATGTCGATCAACTCGATCACGGAAATTTCTCGCGTGGCAGTCTTCGCGCTTCCAGTTATTCTTTTCTGGGTCACCAAACGAATTGCATTGTCACTGCAACGACGCGATCGAGACAAGCTACTTCATGGTCGGGAGACTGGACAGATTCTCCGACTTCCTCACGGTGAGTTCTTGGAAATTCATGCCCCAATCTCAGATGAAGAAAAAGCAGTTATCTTGAGCAAGGTAGACATCCAACCTCTACCTGCGCCTTCACTGGTTGATGCCAACGGGGTAAAGCGAAAAGATGCCTGGAAACTGAAACTCCAGACACGAGTTTCGAACTTCTACTACGGTGACAACATTCCTAAGCCAACTGCCCAGGAAATTGAAGCTGCCGAGGCACATATGCATGTTGGTGGACATGGAGATGACCATTCTTCGCCTGAAATTTCAACGAAATCAGAAGTTTCAACACACTAATCAATGATTAAAGGGGCCGCCAATTGGTGGCCCCTTTAATCATTCTGCGGTTAACGCTCCTTGCCGAAGGAGATTGGCTATTGAAACCCGTAGGTTTATGCTGTTTGCGTGCTTTTGAGTAAATTGGTGAACCGCAATCTTGATACAGCGACACCCAACCGGATCCGACAGATTGATTTGCTGCGGGCTGTCTCAATCTGGGTGGTAGTTTTTGGACACATCCTCATGGGAGTTGTTGTCTGGCAACCAGAGTTAGCAATCACAAATCTATTAGCCGTGCTGCCTTCGCTGCAGTTTTTAAGTTGGATCCTTCAAGTCATGCCCGTATTTTTCATGGCTGGTGCAGCTGCCAACCAAATCAGTTATTCATCAGCACGAAAAAAACAGATGCCGTATCCGATATGGGTATTCAACAGATTTAGTCGGCTGCTATCCCCTATGTTCTGGTATTTGCTCATCATCATTTTGCTATCTGCAGTTATTGGGAACTTTCTACCTGAAGATGATCTTCGGGTATTCCTGAATTTAGCAACCCAACTTCTTTGGTTCCTTGGGATCTATCTCGCAATGACTGCGCTCACGCCACTGGTTGACTGGTTAAAGAGCCGGCCAGTTTTGGTTTGGAGTTTGCTTGCTGGAGTAGCAATTGTGGACCTTATGAGATTGCAGGGCAACACCCCAGTGGGCTTGTTGAATTTTCTCGCTGGCTGGATCTTCATAAGTGTCGTGGGAGCCAGGTTGCCGGCCGAACTTCAGGTTCGAGTTCCCAAAAATTCCCACATCGGTTTTGTGTTGCTTGCAGAACTTCTGCTTGTGGCGTTTCTTCCCTATCCGCTAAGTCTGGTTGGGCTACCTGGCGAACCATTTAGCAACATGGCACCACCATCGCTGCTGTTAGTGCTGCACGGCTACTTGTTTTATCTACTCTGGCTTAAGTTCAGTTCACAGTTGGAGCGATTGGCCAACCGTCCACGAATATGGAGGTTCACACTCTTTACAAATCTATCTGCGATGACTGTTTATCTCTGGCATTTACCAATCATTATGAGTACACATTTGTTCTTGAATTTGATTGGCATAGAATTTTCAGTAAGCCAGACTTCAAACGATAGTTTTGAGATTTCAGCTTTCTATGCCGTGGAACTTTTTTGTTTTTCAGCATTGGTAGCAGTTCTTGTTTACGGGTTTGCTCAAGTAGCCTGGCCCCTTGAGCAGATGAAAGTCGCAGTACCAAAACCATTCAGCAACCATCAGATGAGACTGAGCAAAGCACTGGCAGTGGTTGGCACAACCGCCTTAAGCATCGGCACACTGCTCTTCTCAGTTGTTGGGCCAGCTGGATTTCCGAATGCGACTGGAAGTTTCAGTTTCTTGAGCTGGAGTAACGGAATGGCAGTTGCTTTATTGGCCGTTGGCTCAATAGCAATTTGGGGCGGCGCCAAATCAGCACCGCCCCAAATTTCATAAACTTTTTTACTCGGAGAAATCTCCAGTTTCGTACTCGAACAGCCAACCAGCAACTGCGATTACGAGGAATACAGATGCTAGAACCATCAACCAAACTGCGAAGACCAACCCAAGAAATATCAAAGAGAACGCGGTGCCAACCATCAGCGGCCACCAGGAGTGTGGACTGTAGAAACCATAGTTTGCATCAGCTTCAGCGATTTCCCCATCTAGCCGATCCTCTGGTCGATCACCAATTCGCTTGCCCGTGACCAAAATGTAAGTTCCGACAATTGCGGCAAGGCCACCAGTTAGAACTAGAGCGGTTGTACCAACTACTTCAGCCGAGGCGTAGTAATAAATTGCTGCAACGATGAAATAGAAAATCGCACCGAACGCGAAAATGCCACCTTCAATCTTCATAATCTCACCTAATGACTCTCGATAGCGGCTTCGGGGTGGTGCAAATCAAACGCTGGGCGTTCAGAACGAATCCGAGGAATTGTTGTGAAGTTATGGCGCGGTGGCGGGCAGGATGTAGCCCACTCAAGCGAACCTCCCCAACCCCAAGGATCATCAGTCTGAACCAATGGTGCGGTTCGGTAGGTCTTGTAGACGTTATAGATGAACACGAGGGTGGACAATGCCAAGACGATCGCACCAACTGTTGAAATCATGTTGAGGGTAGTGAAGCCATCACTCTCGAGATAGTCGACGTAACGGCGTGGCATTCCCATCACACCCAACCAGTGCTGAACCAAGAAAGTGACGTGGAAGCCGACGAATGCCAACCAGAAGTGAAGCTTTCCTAAACCTTCGTCCAGCATTCGCCCAGTCCACTTTGGCCACCAGAAGTAGAAGCCCGCAAACATTGCAAACACAACCGTTCCAAACACCACGTAGTGGAAGTGCGCTACAACAAAGTAAGTATCAGTTACGTGGAAATCAAGTGGCGGCATTGCCAAG
>JBIKSQ010000001.1:0-38892 GCA_044348555.1 Candidatus Nanopelagicales bacterium
TAAGAGCCACCTGCAAAACCAACTCTTGGATCATCAGCACCTTCCTGTATGACTTCTTTTCGGGTTCCAAGAAAAGTAATGATCGCTTGGGCGTCTGCAATTTCAAAGGCAGGGGAATTCATCGAAATTTGGGCAATCGTTTTTCCAAAACCGCGGGCAGAGTAAGTCACCACCACGTACCCAGCAGCCCGCAGTTTTTCGGCTTGGTCTTCCAGGCCTAGTTTTGAGCCACCGAATCCATGCGCTAACACCACAGCTGGTGCCGGCGTAACCTCGGGAACAAAAATTGCCGCATCAATCTGGATAGGTGTTGCGTCAGAAATTGAAACTGGGCCACCAGGAATTGTGATTTCTTCGAAAGTTGCTGCCTGAGCTGCGCCAACCATGAAGGTCAGTGGGAATAAGAGGGCAGCAAATATCGCAACAACTTTTTTCATAGTTTCACCTTAGCCCGAAAAAACCTACCTAGCAGCCTGAAAAGCAGGAAAATTAGAGATTTCCAGCGCTAAGTTCATCGAGCACAAACTTTGCTCGCGCTCTAGTTTCAGGCAAGTCACTTAGTCGTTTTAGACCACTAGTTTGTTGGAACATTCGGTGATTGGATTTGAATTCATCGAGATTCCGGTCAATAAAGTCCCAGTAAAGAGTTGTGAATGGGCAAGCATCGTCATCCGTGCGGCTTTTTGGGTTGAAACGACAACCCTTGCAATACGTGCTCATTTTTGAAATGTAAGCGCCACCTGCTGCGTAAGGTTTAGTCATCATTGCACCACCATCTGCGTGCACACCCATACCAATCACGTTAGGGACCATTACCCAATCAGCTGCGTCGATAAAGACTTCGCGCATCCACTGAAGGTATTCCTGCGGATTTATCCCAGTGATCAATGCAAGATTGCTCAACACCATTAGCCGCGGAATGTGATGTGCCCAACCACGTGTTTGGACATCTTCGACGATTGAGCGAACACAATTCATCTCAGTCTTTGCAGGATCGTGATAGAGCGGCAAAAGTTTGCGCTGGGCCTGCAACTGGTTGCGATTTCGGTAATCCTCACCGAGATACCAATACATTCCATTGATGTACTCCCGCCAACCAATGATCTGTCGAACGAATCCTTCAATCGAGTTGATTGGGATATCTCCTCTTTCAAATCTTTCGATTGCAGCGTCTACAACTTCGGCTGGGTGCAACAATCCGTTATTCAAGTAAGGACTGAGAATTGAATGGTTTACCGACCAAGAATCTGCAGGCATGGCATCTTCATAAGGGCCAAATCCTGGCAGTACATTTTCAACGAAAAACTCAAGTTGTTTTAGCGCATCCCGACGTGTAGTCGCCCAGTAATTCTTAGGTTCTGCACCCCAGTATTTACCAGCAATCTCTCTCATTACTTGCTGATCAATTTCATCCCATTCGAATTTTGGTGGCACCGGAAACACGTGGTTTTTTGGTGGAGGCAATCGGTTGTCTTTGTCGAAGTTCCACTCACCACCCAAAGGAAGATTCCCATCCATCAAATACCCAAGTCTTTTCCTTTGAAGTCGGTAAAAGTTTTCCATGAGATGACTTTTTTGAGACTTTGCCCATTCCAAAAAATCTTCTCTGCCAGTGAAGAAAAAATCCGATTCTGAAATTTGAACATTGATGCTTTGGAGGTTTTGCGTCAATCGGTACGAGTTCGGTTCAGCTGCAAAAACATCCTCGATTCCAGTTTGCTTGCGAGCCTTTTCAATTCCATCAATTGTGGTAGGCGCCTGAATGTAAATGGTGTTGAACCCAGCGAGCTTCAACTCTTCCACGAAATGTCGAGCTGAAGAAAGTAAAAAGTAGATGCGCTGGGAATGCCAGTTTGGATTCTGCAGCATTCTGGCACTCTCCACAAGCAGCACTGTGTCCGAAGTTGGATCGGCAGATCGGAGAACTCCGTGCGAAAGATTTAATTGGTCAAAGCCAACATATAGAAGTCGGCTCATGAGTTTCGCCGACATTTTTCTGAACAGTACTTAACGTTCTCCCAGTCTCGCGCCCATTTTTTACGCCACTCAAATGGCAAATCACAAGTCACACATTGCTTAGGTGGAAAACCATTTTTAGTTTGAGCTGTTCTCATAATCTCACCCTAGGGGCTGGAGGTTTCGTCAGCGAGTGGGAACTCTAGACGCAAACAATTTTGGCGTTGAATCTGGTGCCAGCTCGAGTTTTCTTGATACTCCACTCAATGCAGAAGTCGTTGAGAATATCTGTACCGACACCAGTCTCGGGAAGTGTTACAAGTTCCCCATCATTTGTCATAGTGATATTGATTGCGGGGTCAGCTTCAGTTGTAATAACGATGTTTATCCAACTGGGCTGCCCATGCTTAATCGAATTGTTGATAACTTCGCGAAGCACTTCGATAGTGGCGGTTGCGACGGTTGGCTGGGATTCAAGAATTGAAGACGCAGATTGTGAGAGTTTTATGTTGATATCACACACGCGATTCCACATTTTAATAAACATGTCTAGATTTCTATTGAACTGATTTGGGGTTTCTGCTTCAAGAGTTAGTTGCTCAAGAGTTGATTCGATTTCTTGCAAGGTCGCTCTCACATCAATTTCTGAATCACGTTCTGAATGAACTGCTAGCGCGTTGAGTTGTCCTTGCAATCTGCCATGAATTAGATGTACGAGTCGATTTTCAGAAGTCTTAAGTTTCTGTCGCAGCACTTCTTTAGTGTGATTGGCGGTGCGATTTTCACGGGTAAGTGACCAGAGTTTTTGATCTCGCTGCTCAATTACGGTGAAGTAGACGGCGATCGACAGACCAGCGACCACGGTTAGGCCGATTGAAGTGAAGGGAAGAAACTGAAATGCCTGCTGAGTTGCTGGATTTGCTAGAAAAACCAACCCTAGTAGGTAACCCGGTAATGCCCAAAGGATTAAAAGTAGAACTAGCTGAGCCCAGGTGGGCAAAAATCTTTTCACAGCGTCGTAAATATTCCCCGTCACTAGAACGAGCAGAGTTACCCCTGCCGGAATAATCAAAAGTGCATACAGGATTCCAATAAATTCAGAATAAATAATTATGGGAGGAAGGCCGGTTGCAGTACAGGCGAAAGCTGTTGTGAGTGGAGCAAAAGGATGACTTCGCGTGAGATCCAAAGTTAGATTTTTGGCCTTTTCCAAAATGAGTATGTTTGATCTTCGCATATCAACTGGAGCGCGGTATCTGGAATCTTTAAGTTCACGACTTAACGGTCGAAGATAATCGTTGAGTAGTGATACTAGAGAGTTTGTAGCCTTCGTTCCAGGTGTGTTGGCACCCTTTTCGTCCAATGACCCGGTTGCTTTATTCACTTTATTGCGGACTTCAGTAGGAAGGTCGTTACTAATCCAGTTGATTTGATTTCGCAAAACTTGGCTCTCGAACAAAGTTTCTCTTCCCTGCTTTTCGAGAGAATCGATTGCTTTAAGGTTTATTCGGCCGTAATGAACCATGTAAGTCGCGATAACTAGCCAGATGAAAGAAACGAGTGTTCCTGGTACCAAACTTTTGGTGCTGATGAAAAATTCTGGATTATCAAAAGAGCGGATTGCCGCAAGCGTTAGAGCTCGGACAATTCCGTATAGTAAAAACATAGACAATGTAAGAATCAACCATAATGCTGGTGCAAGTTTGGGTTGAACTTTGTGCCCTGCCCAAAGAAATAAGCCACCTAGTGAGTGAGCGATAATGGGACCAAAAATCAGAACCCAAAGACTTGATGTGGGGGTGGTTCGGTAACTAAGCGCAATCGCATATGTCCATGGAATTAATACAATCCAAGTAGTGATTGAAAATGCATCACTTCCTGATAGTGCGCTTCGTAGTCTTGAGATCATTCGTGATTATCAGAGGGCAGAGCCGCACCAAATGTGTCAAGATACAGTTTTGTTGCGATTACTCTGGGATTGGTTTTAGGGTCCCGGTTGAGTTCAAGCTTGTTGAACATACGGTGGATTGTTTGTTCGGCAGCTCGCAAAGAAGTGCTCCGCAGATCTGCGATTTCCTGGTTGGAATACCCGGTTGAAATCAATCTCAGCACATCAAGTTGTTGTTTTGAAAGCGTGTCCAAAGGTGACAAGCTCTTGGTTAACTTTGTTTTCTTTCCCTTAGAAAAGTGTTTGATTGAGTTAAGCAGTTCAGAGAAATCACCCAATTGTTTCTTGTCAAAGTATGCAGTTTGTTCTTTTAGAAACTCCTGAACAGAAATTGGGATTCGGTAACTCGACAGCACAATCGCTGGAAAACTTGGATTCTCAATTTTCACACTTGTTAGAAAATCCAGACCGTTCTGTCCCGCTCCGAGATCGATATCCGTAACGATGATGTCAACCTGCTCATTGTCGATGAAGTCCAACGCCTCGTTGATGTCTTCAGCAGCCATCACCTCGTAACCCTCGTCAGAAATCACTTTTGCAAGCAGGGTTCGGGACAGATTTTCATCTTCGAGCAAAAGTACTCGGGTTGGGCGTTGTTCCATGTTTTTCCTCCAATAATTGGGGCTAAATGTACTCCTTGAGATATGCAAAAATGTGTTGAACAACACAATTGGCTTAGCGATAGTGGCACTTGCAAGTACTACTTTGAGACCATGTCAAATACCAGCCCCGGATACTCAATCATTATCCGTATTCACGTCCAGCCTCAAGTCCATGCCCAAGGTTTAGTCGTAGCAGAGATTGCCAAAGTAGGAGCGGTGGTTACCGCTTTAGATATGGTCGAGCCAAATCCAAATTCGGTCGTTCTGGACATTTCCTGTGATGCGCGCGATAACGACCATGTGCAGGAAATTCGAGAAGCTTTGGACGCATTACCAGGATGCCACGTCGACAAAATCAGTGACCGCACCTTTTTGACTCACATCGGTGGGAAGCTCGAGATTGCAGTAAAAGTCCCAATGCGAAATCGAGACGATCTGGCACGGGCATATACCCCAGGAGTTGCTCGGATTTGTCTGGCAATTCACGCGGACAAGTCCATGGCTCGAAATCTCACAATCAAGCGCAACTCCGTAGCGGTTGTCACTGACGGTTCTGCCGTATTGGGACTAGGCGACCTTGGGCCAGAGGCTGCCATGCCAGTAATGGAAGGCAAGGCAGCGTTGTTTAAAAAGTTTGCGAACGTTGATGCCTGGCCAATTTGTCTTGATACGAATGATGTCGATGAAATTGTTCGTACGGTTGAATTGATTGCACCTGGATTTGGTGGAATCAACCTTGAAGATATTTCGGCACCGAGATGTTTCGAGATTGAAGCAAGACTTCGTGAAAAGTTGGATATACCTGTCTTCCACGATGATCAACACGGTACGGCGATTGTTGTTGTTGCAGCAATGCGGAATGCAGTTCGACTTGTTAAAAAACCAGTTGGCGATTTGAAGGTCATAATGGTTGGCGCTGGAGCTGCCGGTAACGCGGTTGCTAGTTTGCTGGCAAAAAGTGGCATCACCGACATCACGCTATTCGACAGTAAGGGAGCGATTCACGCGGGAAGAACGGATTTGGACTCGTACAAATCATCCTTGCTGTCTTGGACCAACCCGCGTGGATTAACTGGTTCGCTGAAGGAGTCATTGGTTGGGGCAGATGCATTCATTGGTCTAAGCGCACCAAATCTGCTGGATGGTTCCGACATTGCCAAAATGAACAAAGATGCAATTGTTTTTGCTCTAGCTAATCCTGACCCAGAAGTTAATCCGCTAGAAGCGGCCAAATACGCAGCGGTTGTGGCAACCGGCCGAAGCGACTATCCAAACCAAATAAACAATGTTTTGGCGTTTCCTGGCGTTTTCAGAGGATTACTCGATGCTGGTGCCCACAAAATTACGGACGAGGTTTTGCTAGCTGCCGCGGCTGCTATCGCAGACTGTGTGAGCCCAACCGAGTTGAGCCCCGTTTACATTGTGCCAAGCGTTTTCCACAAAGACGTAAGTCAAATGGTCGCACATGCAGTGCGAGATACGTTGTTGGAACAATCAAAATAGTTGAATGACCGAATAGGTTGAGCGCGTGGCTTATTTTGATGCTAAAACTGATCCCAGTGTGCGTCGCGCTGAAGTCCTTCAGTTGGTTGCGATGTTTGACAGATTTGCTCGAATTCCAGTTTTGGAAGCCAAGCAGTACCAACTAGAGAATCTCAAGAATCTACTGAGCACTGCGATTGATAACAGCCCGTGGTGGGCTGCGAGATTAGCAAATGTGGATTTGTCCGCAGGTTCAATCGAAGAGTTGCTCCAGCAATTTGAATTCGAAACCAAGAAATCTCTGCAAGACAATCGTGACGATATGGCAGTTCGGCTGCCTGCCTCAGCATTAGATGACTACACGTTTCAAAAAACTTCAGGTTCGACCAGCCAACCAATCCAAATCTTGAAGTATCTCCCAATTTATTTTCGAGAGCTTGATGCGGTCGCCATTCTTGAATGGCAATGGCAACGGCGGGACATAAAAAAGAAGATGGGTTTTTTTCGGCTAGGAGCCAGCGACGCAGATGCGATTCCGCTAGGTCCACCGTTTGAATATTTGGGGGAAGCTCCTTTAGCTTTTCAAAGATCATCCGTGGATCGTTCTCCAGCTGAATTGCTTGATGCACTTGAGAAACATCAGCCGGCGTATCTGCTTACCAATCCAGTAAGTCTTCGGTTGGTAGCCCAAGAGCAGATTTCGAATCCCCGAAAAGTTGTTGGGCTAGAGCAGATTCTGACCTTAGCTGACAGAGTCGATAATTCTTTGCGACAACTAGTGCGGGATGTTTTTGGCGCAAAGATTGTCGACAGATACTCATCGGTTGAGTTTGGGCCAATTGCAATTCAATGTCCGGTCTTTGAACATCTACACGTTGTAAGTCCATTGGTTTATGTCGAGATTTTGAATGACAAGAACGAGCCTTGCGCAGTAAGGACTCCTGGAAGAGTGGTCGTCACAGGGCTAAGGACTTTGGCAATGCCGATTATTCGGTATGAACTCGGAGACATTGCCGAATGGGGTGATGATTGTGACGCCGGTATCAAATGGCCAGTCATCTCTAACGTGCATGGCCGTCAGCGGACCTTCTCGGTTGGCTCAGATGGAGAAAAACGTTTAGTCACATTGTTTGGTGCAGATTTCATGATGATGCAAGAAATCATTGACTATCAAGTTATCAAGTTTGATGATGCTGTGGTTTTCGCGGCCCAAGTCCGCCGGCCGTTGGATGAGTTGGAGCTCGATCGGATAAGGAAGTCGATGTGTGAGGTCTTCAGGGCTGAAGTGGATGTGCATTTTTACCTACAACAGGCTCCGATTCAGTCTGTAAATTGGAAAAACCAGGAGCTTTACCTAGCGGTTGGGCCCTTTCGCGATGGGATGACGCTCGCTGAAGTGCACGAGGTAGTAAAAACCGAACATAACTAAGCCTTTTTTCTTGTACTTACTACCAAAATTGACCAAAGCAGGTTTAATCTCTAGACATGGCAAAAAGAATTGTTCGCAACAATCTATCGACTGACCAATTGATTTTGGAGGTCGCTCTTCAAGTTTTAGAGGCTGAGGGGCATGGCGGGTTCTCGATTCCGAAAATTGCTCAGAAAGCCGGGATCTATCAAGGCAACATCACTTATTACTATCCAAGCCGGGAATCCTTGATTAACGCTCTAGCAGCCACAATTAACGATAAATATGGACAACAGTTTCAAGCCATGGCTAAGCAAGTCGATTTGAAATCAAAGACTTGGGCTGAAGATTTGATTGCTTGGTTAATAGATGACGCAATCAATCCAAAAACCTCGAAGGTATTTCCAGAGCTTTGGAGTATGGCGAATGCCCACCCACAGATTGCCAAGGTGATGGACGGCCTCTACGAAAGTTTGATTCGAGAAATGATTCAAGCATTGGGTCATGATCCGAAGAGTCCGAAAGCTAGTGAATTGTGGAGAGTTCTTCGTCTTATCGAGGTGGCAGTTGAAGGTGTAACTGCCGTTTACGGCCGCAGTAAGCCTTCAAATAAGAAATTCCAGCAGACTCGAAAATCCATCATTGATACATTGTCGCCACAATTTACTTTGGCTCACAAGATGGCTTTGAAATAGTTTCTTTTTGTATCTATAGCAGTAATGCCAATCAATGTGCGTAATCCGATAGTCGCTTTAGACTTCGGGCATAACTAAATAGCAAGGGGAGCTCACATAAGAGTGGGCTGAGAGGGTGGCTTGGATACCACCGACCCATGGAACCTGATCTGGATAACGCCAGCGCTAGGGAGTGAAATGAGAAAAGTATTTTTCGTATTAACCGTCCTATTCGTAGCAGCAATTGTTGTTGGTACAAATCTGCTTACAGATAACACTCGAGCATCTGGAACTGTCACTCTGCTAACGCATGATTCATTCGTTTTGAGCGAGCAGACGATTTCCGATTTCGAAAGTGAAACTGGTCTCAAGTTGAAGATTATCTCTGCAGGGGATGCCGGCACAGTTCTTTCTAGCGCAGTGCTATCAGCTGGGCGACCAACTGCGGATGTGATTTTTGGTATTGATAACACCATGCTTTCTAAAGCTCTTGATGGAAATATTTTTGAAGCATATGTAAGTCCCGAACTCGAGTTTCTTGGTGACTCATTTCAAAATTCATTTGGCGGTTTAGTGTCACCGATTGACTATGGTGATGTTTGTATCAATTACGAAATTGAAAAATATGGTTTGAACCCACCAAAGAATCTTTCTGATTTGGTTAAGCCGGCATTTGCAAATCAACTAGTGGTGTCGGATCCAGCCGCTTCAAGCCCAGGGCTGGCTTTTTTGCTTGCAACCGTGGCGACCTACGGAACCGATTGGCCCGACTACTGGGCGCAACTGCGTGCTAACGGAGTGAAAGTAGTGGGCTCTTGGTCCGATGCATATTATGTTGAGTTCTCAAAGGGTGGCGGAGATGGTGAGTACCCAATGGTGCTGTCCTATGCAACCAGTCCGGCAGCTGAAATTGTTTATGCAGAAGAGCCAAAGCCTGAATTTGTAAGCACGGCTGCAATGGCTAGTGGGTGTTTTCGACAAGTTGAATATGCAGGTGTACTCCGAGGCGCAGAGAACCCAGCTGGCGCAAAGTTGGTCATCGACTGGCTTTTGAGTGCTGAAGTTCAAGCAGACATCCCACTCAACATGTTTGTTTATCCGACCCGTGAGGGGATTGAGTTACCTCTGGAATTTAGCAAGTTTGCTCCTCCGGTTTTAGAGCCACTTTCGCTTGATCACAATCAGATGGCAAATAATTTGGATGCTTGGTTGGCTGAATGGGATGCGGTGATGAAAAACTGAAAGCCGGAGCCAGCTTGAAGTGGCTTGGGACACTTCCAGTTGTTTACATTTCCTTGTTTTTTGCGTTGCCGATTGCGGCTCTAGCGCAAGAAGTGATTTCAGTAAGTATTCCTGGCAGGTTTCAAGAATCAAACCTTTGGGCAAGCACGGTTGAGGTTGCTTTTGGTGCAAGCGTTCAGGCACTTCTAAGTGCACTGGTTGCTGTCGTGGTTGGTTTTCCGTTGGCGGGCTTATTGGTCAACTACGAGTTTCGGTTTCGGGCGGCATTGCAATCATTGGTCTATGTGCCGTTTGTTTTACCAACTCTCGTCACTGGAATCGCAATTCGGCAGATGCTAGGTGGAGTTATAAGTCCGGGTCTGTTGCTATTGGTTGTTGCACATGCCTATGTGAATCTCGCAGTTATCGTGAGAGTGGTTGGTAGTGCCTGGCAAGGAATCGATCGCCGGTTAATCATCAGCGCACAGACCTTGGGAGCTACACCGGCCAAGGTGCTTACCAGCATCGTCATCCCACTCATAAAGTCTGCAATTCTTAGAGCGTTTGCTCTAGTTTTTGTTTTTTCCTTCAGTTCGTTGGGGTTGGTGTTGGTCCTAGGTGGAAGGCAACAAACTCTAGAAACCCGATTACTTCGGCAGGTCTCACTTTTAGTAGATTTTCCAGCAGCGGCCGTAACTGCATCGATGCAATTATTTGTGGTACTTGCGGTTTTGCTTTTGACAAGCCGAAGCAAGTCGGAGATTAATCAGCCAACAAGGTTTGCCCCAAAACAATTACCAAAGTCAATGTATGGGGCAGTGGTGATTGCGATCGCTGCCTTTACTGCACCTTTAATCTGGTTACTCCACTCCTCATTTTCCACTTCACAGGGGATTTCATTATCTAACTGGAACTTGGTCTTGCTAGATTTTCAGACTTGGCAGGCGCTCGGAAACTCGATTGAGATAGCCCTCATAACCGCAGGGCTGACAGCAGTTATTGGAATTGCTGCCGCCATGGCAGTGAATTCCGGAAGGCTTAGCAAATTCAGTGGAGTATTGGTTGTTCCACTTTCGGTGTCGTCCGTGACAATCGGCTTGGGACTACTTCTTGCGGTGCGATCTCGAGAAATCTTGGTGGTTCCAGATTGGTTGTTGCCATCAATAGCGCATAGTTTGGTGGCGCTGCCCTTTGTTGTAGCAATCCTGCTGCCACCCGTAAAGGCGCTGGATTTCAAGTGGAATACAGCTGCAGCTGCCCTTGGTGCCAAGCCACTTCAGGCACAAGCAACCGCGATCATGCCAATTTTAAAAGCAGCACTTCCTGCGGTGTTTTCGTTATCTGTTGCAATTTCGCTCGGCGAGTTTGGAGCAGCTTCGTTTCTTGCTGATTATGAAAATCCAACATTGTCTGTAGTGCTTTTGCGATTATTGAATCGGCCTGCAGTCGAAGCCGCAGGAATGGCTTCAGTACTTGCAGTGATCCTGATGATTGCAACAATTCTTCTCATCTTAATCTGGCAACAATATGAAAGTAGTAAAAATGTCCGTAGCTAATCAAAAGAACTTCTTTCAAATGAACAATCTTGTTTTGGGCTTTGGTTCGACCGCAATATCAACGGGGATCGATTTGGCGCTCGAAAAAGGTGAAGTACTAGCACTACTAGGACCAAGTGGTTGTGGAAAATCAACTCTTTTGAACACGATTGTGGGAGGCCAGAAACCTATTTCTGGTGCGGTCTTTGTGGCAGGGTCAGATCTTGCAGATACCCCCACACATCTACGAGGGGTAGGAATTATGTTTCAGCAGCCTTTTTTGTTTCCACATTTGAATGTATTTGAGAATGTGTCATATGCGCTTAAACAACAGGGAATGAGCAAGGATGAAATCTTTAGCAATGTAGAGGAAATCCTCGAGGTGATGAAGTTAGGCAGTTACCGCAATCGACCAATAGCCGAACTTTCAGGTGGCCAAGCTCAACGGATTTCGTTGGCCCGATCTATTGTTGCTAAACCAAAAGTGCTTTTGCTGGATGAGCCACTATCGGCGCTGGATACAGAATTGCGAAAGGAACTGGCGCTGGAGATTAGTGCAATCATCCGACAACTTGGGATCACAACAATTTTTGTTACACATGACGAAGCAGAAGCAGAGGTCATGTCGCACCGAGTTTTGAGATGGCAATGGTCTTTGTAGCGAGTCGACTCGCGCACATTCCCGATACATCAAAGCGGAGCGAGAATCATGCCCTTCTCGCTCCGCAGTTCAGAGTTAGATGAAAATGACTTGAGCACCTTTTGCAATTTCAATGAAATCTCCAGCTGTGATGATGCCACCTACGTCATCGCGTAAGTCTTTTTCTTCTACGCCGTACATGTCTGCTGAAAGTTTGCAACCCCAGAGACGCCCACCTGAAGCAGTGATAATGTCAAGAAATTCGCTAACCGGCGGCACATCTAATTTATCGAACTCTCGTTTTAACATCCAAGTGGCCATGGCAGTCATACCTGGCAATAAAGACATGGACTGTGGGAAGTGCGCATCGCTACCAGGTAAGTGCATTCCGGTGTTGCCAGCCGGATTGAACTTCAGGTTGTCTTGTCTGGATTTCATAATCAAGTCAAAGCCCCAGAAACTGAAGAAGATGTCAACCTCTACACCTTCGCCTAGCGCAGCGTTTCCCATGATTAAGGCAGGGTAGGCCATATCGAGATTTGCTTTGGTGCAGATGAAGGCAATTTTTCGACCGTCATTTGAATCATCGTTAAAGCTTGGAATGAAGGACATAGCAATTCTCCGATCAGACGCAGCCGGCAGGTTTAGGTAAACCTGCGATGTAGGACATTTTCTTACCTGGCTTTTTTGGAAAAAGAACAAACTGTTCTTTGATTGGGAATCCGCCGACTGATTGAACTCGGCGGGTGGTTGCGGTTTCACCTTGAGTTTTAAAGTCTTCTCTCAGGAATTTGATGATAGCCCAGTGAGCATCAGTCAACTCAACTTCAATGTTGGTTGCTAACACTTTAGCTATTTCTTCATTCCAAGCGTCGTATTCAGTGAGGAAACCTTCGTCGTTTACATTTACATTTGAACCAGCAATTTCGATGACAGGCATTGTGTCAACCTTTCTTTTAGTTTGTTTTCGGCAAGATCTTGCCGGTCATGGACATGAGAGTTGAAACTGGAAGTTTGCGGCCTGGAAGTAGCAAGTTCCAGTAGATCCACTCGAAGGCAAGTTTGCCTAAGTGGTTGATTCGCGTTTCTTTCAGTAGTGAGAATGGACCAACCTTTGGCAGTGGGAAGTGACCAGTTAGTGGCTGAGTTTCGTAGTTGAAATCAATCAGTAAGCCTTTTCCGTTTCCAGATTCGATGTAGCAGTTGGCATGACCATCAAAAAGATGTGTCATCTTTTTTCCTGTGACATGTTGTTGGAAATTTTCGATAAACAAATCGATTGCAAAGTGCGCTACTGACCCAGCTTTAGAGGCAGGGATATCGGATGCGTCACCTAGAACAAAAATATTGTTGTGCACTGTTGAAAGCATGGTTTCTTTATCCACTTTGACGTAGTTCAAGTCATTGCCGAGTCCAGATCGTGCGATGAAATCGGCACCCATATTCAGAGGGATGGTTACGAGTAGGTCGAATGGAATCTCTCGCTCATCCATTGAGATGAGAACTTTACGTTCATCATCAATCTGTTCAATCACGAAGTCAGCCTCGAGCTTGATATCTCGCTCATCCAACATTCCTCCCAGTGTGGCTGAGGCAACAGGCTTGGTGAACGCGCCTTCAAGAGGAGTTACGTAAACAATTTCTACTTTGTCGCGAATACCCATCTTTTTGAAATATGAATCAGCTAAAAATGAAAACTCCAGTGGTGCGACTGGGCACTTGATGGGCATCTCGGTGATGTGGACTACTAGCCGGCCGCCTTGCCACTCTTGGAGTTTGTCACGTAATGCGGTTGCACCTTCGAGCGTATAGAACTCAAAAATGCTTTTCCCAAATTCTTCACCGTCCATGCCAGGCGTTTGATCTGGCCGCGGTGTTGTTCCAGAGGCAATGATTAAGTAGTCATAAACAAACTCTTGGCCACCAACAAGTGAAACTTTGTTTTCATTGGCTTTAACCAGGTCTACTTCGGCGTTGACCAGTTTCAGGTTTTTTGCGAATTGGTTTTTTCGGCTTCGGACAAGCCGCTCAGGGGTATAAACACCAAAAGGCATAAGTAGTAAGCCAGGTTGATAAATGTGCTTATCGTCCTGATCTACGACCGTAATTTCCCAGTCCTGCTTTGATAACTTTTTGCGCAACTGATTGGCAGCCATAGTTCCTGCAGTACCGCCACCAAGAATTAAAATCTTTTGCATTTTGTGCTCCAGTCTGTCGGGGGCATTCCCTCCGGACAACCACAAGTAAACACTTCACCCAGCTCCTGATGAATAGGCCTAAAGTCACAACATTTACTCAGTAACCCAGCTGCCCTTTACGATTACTCGATAGCCGACAGAGATGTTGTTTTTCCATAATCGGTCAATATGGCGATGCAGCATTCGGACACAACCATGTGAAGCGGGGTAAGTTTTTACAAGCGCATCAGTCGCCGATCCATGCAGTGCGACCGAAGGCGCAAAGTATTTCGGCCGGTACATCCAGGCATCTTGATAAACAGTGGATTCCCACCAGCCATCAAACTGACGATTGATTTGGAAGCGACCCTTTGGTGTTGGGAAACTGGACAAACCACTCGAAACTGGAAATACCGCTTTGACGCGACGACGATCATCTGTTTCAGTCCGATCAATCCAAGTCAGCGTTTGGCAAGTTAAATTAACGTGCAAGCCGACCGAGAGCAGCTGCGGCTTTGCGAAAGCTGTTGTGTTTACGATCGATGCTCGTTCACGTTTCAATGGTTTGCCGAATACTGCAACTTCCCCTGTAATTAATCGCCAGGCGCATGTAGCACGGAAGGTTTTGTCGTCGTATTCACCATCAACATTGCCAACTGGCAATCCAAGCTTGGCTAGAGCAACCTCAACTTCAAGTTTGCTAGGGGCGACTACTGCTTCTTCCGCAGCCACAATCAGAGGCTGCACAGATAGTGCCAGTGCTGTAATGAAAACTAGAATTTTTCGCATGTCTTCATTGTTGGCCGACTAACCCCGATTAACAAGTGCCATAATCCCCTATGACAATTTCTGAGATGGCAGCCCAATACAAGGCCTCAACCGATAAATTCTTGGCCGCTATTCAAGATCTAGATGTAGCAGTTCTAGACAAAGCTATTCCTGGTGAGTGGAGTGCCCGCCAAGTTATTCATCATTTGGCAGATAGTGAAGCGCAGTCCTATGCGCGACTACGTCGGCTACTGGCTGAACCCGAAGGATCCCTGATTCAAGGCTACGATGAAGGGGCTTGGGCAGATTCTTCTTTGTTGGGGTACCAAGATTCACCAGTTGAGTTGCCACTTGCGGTGTTTATTGCTGTGAGAGCAGCATCGCACATGTTGTTATCACGCATAAGTGAAGCAGACTTAGAACGCGCAGGGATTCATTCGGAAAGTGGTCGTTATACGGTTTCAGATTGGGTGCGAAACTATACGAATCATCCAGAGGATCATCTCGATCAACTGTTAATTGCTATTCAGCAACCTTAAAGAAAGTCTTGAAACTCGGTGCATTTTTGTCTTTTTCTGAAACCAACGATGCTGCAAGCGGCCATTTGATGTCGAGAGTCTCATCAAACGGGTTCACTTCATGCTCAGCTTCTGGGTTGAATGCGGTTGAGCACTGGTACAAAACTTTTGTGTCATCGGTGAGGGCTTGGAAAGCATGGCCAAAGCCCTCTGGAATATGAACTGCATTGTGTAGCTCGGAATCTAAAGTCACTGCGATCCACTGTCCGAAAGTTTTCGAGTGTGGACGCAAATCAACAATTACATCCCAGGCTTTTCCGGACACACATTGAACGTATTTAGCCTGGCCGGGTGGCACATCTGCAAAGTGAATCCCACGGATAGTTCCTGCTTTTGAGGTCGAAAGATTGGTTTGCACAGATTCAAAGTCAATTCCAGCTGCAACCAGCAAGTCAGTTGGAT
This sequence comes from Candidatus Nanopelagicales bacterium, assembly GCA_044348555.1. Taxonomy (GTDB): domain Bacteria; phylum Actinomycetota; class Actinomycetes; order S36-B12; family UBA5976; genus JAFMIT01. Next base: position 15,392 of record JBIKSQ010000001.1, read on the forward strand.
TGAAAGCCTCAACGAAGTCACCCCGATTGTCATGGTGGACCGTTGGTTGAATTTCGATCACTCCATCAAACTCAAGTCTTTTGATGATCATGCTTTACCTCGGCTGAGAAGCTCAAGCAGATAGTTTCCATAACCACTACTTACTAGGTTTGAGGCCAGGTTTTTAAGATCAGAATCACTAATCCAACCTTGCCGCCAGGCAACCTCTTCGATGCAACCTACCTTCAAGCCTTGTCGATGTTCCAAGATTCGAACGTATGCCGCAGCGTCATTCAGATTTTCAACTGTCCCCGTGTCCAACCATGCTGTTCCTCGAGGTAAGAGACTGACTCGCAATCTTTTTTCAGCGAGGTAAAGGGAATTCAAATCAGAAATTTCAAGTTCATCTCGATCTGAATATGCAAGTGTCTTAACTTTTTCAACCACGTCATTGCCATAAAAATAAATGCCAGGCACTGCCAAGTTGCTTTTAGGATTTAGAGGTTTCTCTTCGATTGAAAGCGCAACACCTTCATGGTTCATTTCGACAACACCGTAATCCCTCGGATTAGCAACCTCGTAGGCGAAGATCTGTGCCCCATCAGTTTTTTCAAGACTCTCGAGCTGCCTACCAAACCCAGCTCCATGGAAGATGTTGTCACCGAGCACAAGCGCAGTTTTCCGGCCAGCAATAAAATCTTCAGCAAGCAAGAATGACTCAGCGATACCACGTGGTTTGGACTGCTCAAAGTAAGTGAGTTGGATTCCCCATTGTTCGCCGTCTCCTAGTAGCCGCTTAAAGGCTGAAGCGTCTTCTGGTGTTGTGATTAGCCCGATATGCCGGATGCCAGCAAGCATCAAAGTTGAGATCGGATAGTAGATCATGGGTTTGTCGTAAACCGGCAGCAATTGCTTACTTACGCCTTTGGTGATTGGCCAAAGGCGGCTACCTGTGCCACCAGCCAGAACTAATCCACGCATTTTGGTTTCCTTACAAAGATACTGGAGTCTACACTTTGGTTAGAGAACTTATTAGATACCACTAGGACATAAATTGCGTTACTTAGTTACAGGTGGGGCTGGTTTTATTGGCTCAAACTATGTACGGATGTTACTGACAGGGCGGTTATCCGCTGATGTCAGTTCCGTAGTGGTTCTAGATGCCTTGACCTACTCCGGGAATAAAGCGAACCTTGCATCAATCTGGCAGGACCCTAGGTTCACTTTTGTCCATGGAGATATACGTGACAAGAAAATAATTTCCAAGCTGCTGAGTGACTGTGATGTGTTAATCAACTTTGCTGCGGAGAGTCATGTTGATCGCTCAATATCAGGTTCAGAAATATTTTTCGAGTCAAATGTCCTAGGGTTACTTAATCTGCTGGAGCAGGCGCGTTCATACCCTGATATTCGAATCGTACATATTGGAACTGATGAGGTTTACGGTTCAATCGAGTCAGGTTCTTGGGATGAATCAGCTCCATTACAACCAAACTCACCATACTCTGCCTCGAAGGCTGCAGCGGAGCATCTAGTTCGATCCTTTCACAACACCTTTGCTTCAAATGTGACTTCTACAAGGTGTTCGAATAATTATGGTCCTTTTCAACACCGAGAAAAGTTGATTCCGTTATTTATAACAAATGCGCTGCTGGATATACCACTTCCACTTTACGGCTCAGGTTTGAATCGGCGAGATTGGTTGCATGTAGATGATCATTGTCGAGCAATTCAAATAGTTGCCGAAAAAGGAAAAGCTGGTGAGTCCTACAACATTGGGGGCGGGGTTGAGCTTTCCAATGTTGAAATCACGCAAAAGATTCTTGATGCGGTTAAAAAAAGTTGGGAACTGGTAGTAAACGTTTCAGACCGAGCCGGACATGATTTTCGCTATTCGGTGAACGATTCAAAGATTCGTGAACTTGGATATGCACCACAGTGCAACTTTGAAGATTCCCTGAAGCAAGTTGTCACATGGTACGAGGCAAATCCAGATTGGTGGCAATCCGCTGAACTGGTGGAGAAAAACAAGTGACAGCGTTTGTCGCAGTTACTGGCGCAAACGGTCAACTGGGGCGGGCAGTTGTCGCAGAACTTGAGAAACTAGATTTTGCTTACAGGGCTTTCACTAGAGATGACCTCGAAATCACTGACAGTTCTAAAGTCGCCAGCAGTATCACTTCGGAGTTCACCGCAGTCATCAACTGTGCTGCCTATACAAGCGTTGATGGTGCAGAAAGTCATCCCGAGGCGGCATTTGCAGTTAATGAAAGAGGTACGTCAAACATTGCAGCTCGATGTAATGAACTTGGAATTCGGATGATTCATGTTTCGACAGATTACGTGTTTGATGGGATGACTAACACGGCGCTTAGTGAGACTGATCTTGCCAGTCCACAAACCGAGTATGGAAAATCAAAATTAGCCGGTGAGACGGCTGCGCTTTCCATCAATCCCTCTAATACTTGGGTGGTTCGAACTGCGTGGCTCTATAGCGATTTTGGGAACAACTTTGCGAACAAAATTCTCCGGAAAGCCAAAAATGGGGAAGCTCTACGAGTCGTGAATGATCAGTTTGGTTCTCCCACTTCAGCAGTTGAGGTAGCCCGAGGTCTAGTCACAATTGCTACATCTAAGTCTCCGGTGAATGTTGGTGTTTATCACTGTGTCAACTCAGGTGTGGCGAGTTGGCATTCCTTTGCACTCGCATTGATTGAGGCGGCTGGCCTGCAAGACCTTCAAATTCAGCCAGTGGGTTCTGATTCATTTCCAACTGTTGCACAGCGGCCAAGATTTTCGGTTCTAGATACCTCAAAGTGGCAAGCCGCAGGTCTTCCAAAGATGTCCAGCTGGGAGCAGGCACTTCAGGATTTCCAAGTGAGTAAATGGCAGGAAATCCAGGGAAATTCTGATGTCTAAAGCAGCGCTGGCGACAAAGCTTGAGGATTTAGTTGCCCTGAGAGATGAATTCGCAGCGAAACTCGAAACCTCCCAATGCAGTATGGCCGAAGCCACGAGTTGGGGGATTTCAGAGGGAAAACTTTCTCATAAACCACCGGCATTTTTTGATGTTGTGGGAGTTCAAGTTGGTCAGACGCAGAAGCTGCTTGTTCAGCAAAATGAATCGGCTGTGGTGATACTTGTTCAAACTTTGGTTGATGGCGAGCGACACTATCTGATTTCTGCACGAGCAGAGCCAGGTCTTTTGAAAAAGTGCGTTATCACTTCAACCATTCAATCAACCCCATCAAATTTGAATCGAGTTCATGGTGGACGTGCAACAAGTTATTATGATTTTTTAGTCGACAAATCGAACCCTGTTATCAAAATTTTTGAGTCACGAGAGTTTGACTACGGATTTGTTTATGCAAATAAGCACAAATCTTTTCAAATATTGCAGGTATCGGCGATGCTGGAAACTGATGAGAGTTTTGCTTGGGTGCCTGAATCTGTCCTGGTGGAAGCAATGCGGCAAGACAATCTAATCGGAACGGATCTGCGGGTTTTGCTAGCCAAGTATCTTCTTTTGTTGAAGCACAACTTGAAGCCAGATCTGTCAGCCGGTAAGCCGCCGTGGAGTCAACCAATCGTTAAGATTGAAAATCTGGAGAACTGGCAGATTTTGGAAAGCGGAATAGAAGAGGTGAATCATCAGCAGGGTTTTTCAGTTAAGTTCTTTCGCACAAGTTCTCCAAGTCGTGAAAAAGTGAACTGGGTTCAACCAGTATTGGATTTCACATCGAATGGACGGTGTGGATTTTGGGTCTGGTCTATTGATGAGACCACCAGATATGGGGTCGGGCAAAATAATGAGATTGGCATTTCATATTCAAACGTCTTGAGCGCCGCAATACTCAATTACCCAGGTTTTACTGAAGCTGAGAATAAGTCGAGCAGAATCACAGATAAAGTCATGGCTGATTTTGAAGGTGGTAGATTCTTTGAAACCCAGTACGAAGTCGTGCTTGCAGAATTTGATATTGATGATGAAACGGAAGAAATTCTTTGGAAGACAGAATTAGAAATCGCACAATGCATGGTTAAGGATTTTGCAACCACTGTGGAGTTCAGGCTGGCCGCCTCACTTTTACTGAATTAGTTGTTGTCCAGGAATTTCAGAAATTTAGCCACATCGATGGAGTAGTTCAGCTTGTCTGGGTGAATGGTTGCATCTGGAATAGATGTACCGTAGTAAGCGTAGAAATCTCTCTGAAAAATGTTTGCTAAATCCCAGTAGAAAATATTTAACCAGTTTTCAGGACTCAAGTAAGTAACTTTTGTGTCCTTAGTGCAAAAAATAGTGTTGGCCATGGCCGCACCCATAAGTCCCACTATTTCATTTGCACTTGCAAAACGTTGAGCCTGCTCGTAACCAGATAAATCTTCTGGGTACACCACTTCGAAGCCACGTGCCTGCATTTCTGGGATGAGAGCAGCGAGCGAGTCAGGTTCCAACAAACGATTACCTCTTCGCAGCACAAATAGTTTTCTATTTCGATTTTTGGGTGCTACATGATGCATTGAAAATTGGGTTTTTACTATTTCAAAGAATTCCGGCGAGTGGTAATTCGCATGCATCGCAGTAGGTGTCACATAGGAAACTTTTTCAAAAAAGTATTTAACGTTTCTAGGCGCAAACTCAAACAGGATCTGTTTTTTTGGAAACAGACTTTCGATGAGAATCTTTTTTTGTTGGTCTAGTTCAGCAACTATTTCAGATGACTTTGTTAATACCAATCGATTTTGGGCTGATTTTTTGGCTATAAGAAATGCAACGATGCGAGGCAAATCTTCGACCAGAAAGTGTCCCCAGTTATGGAAACCCTCATTTGTACAAAGCAAAGTTGGGATGCTGTCAGCGGTGATTATTCGCTCCGGTGATTTGGCTAGCAGTTCTTCCGTTAGCGGCCGTGTATGAGCACCCTCTTGCTTCCGACTAAATTCGTGAAACTTAGCCCAGGATTGTTCAGGTAGGAGTAGTTGATTGAGAAAAAAACAGACCCGCTGGAGTTCAACTTCATTTACCTGCCAAGTTTGCGAGTAATCTCGAGTGAGATTTTCTTTCATTCCTTCTAGATAACGCAATTGATCTGAGACGCTGTCGGAATTATCGGCAGCCAATTTAATTTTACATTCACGGCTGTAAGGCTTTGCAAATCCGAGCGTTGCGAGCTTCTGGCGAAAAGGGGATTTGAATTCAAGTTGGTTCGTAAGTGTCGCCAGCTCTTGTATGAAGTCAGGGTTTGCCGGCGAAAGGCTATCATCATCAATCAGCAGCACTGGTTGATTGATTGTGGCATCGCTCGTCACATCCCGACTCTAGTGGCTTCACTAATTTTTAGAACATGGCTCAGTGACACCAAAGGCTACTCCGCACTAACTTACCGACCTAAAGCAAAATGTCTGCCGAGGGTTAGAGAGTGACTTGGATGCAGAATAAGGAGTTTGGGACACCTGGCTAGCAATCCTCTCGATGTCACTCTTTACCTTATTTTTACTCAGAAATTTCTCTGTTGCCAGCGGTTGATGAATAGGATTCGGCAACTTCAAATCTTGAACAGGAATTCAATCCAATATGACAACTCAAAGATTGGTTATTCATTTAGGTCCGCCCAAGACAGGCTCGACTGCTATTCAGTCATTTATGCGGGCGGCCAGTGAGTCTGGAAGCCTGCGGAGTATTCAATATCCTCTAATTGATAAGAAAATTGCAGTGGATTCAATTGAGTCTGGTAATGGCAGCTCAATCAGCCATTACCTACGTCATGAGGGAGGCGTGAACCGGCCAGTAGCAGATCTAGAAAGAAAAGTCCTTCGAGTTCTGGGAGATTGTCCAAACTCTGACTTACCCATTCTTTTAAGTTCTGAGGGATTTTGGGGGCTGGATGCTTTGTCTGCTCCTATGTGTGTTGACGCTTTACAGGGCCTAGGTTTCGCACCTGAATTTCTCTTTGTAGTGCGCCCTTTTCAGGACGTTTGGCAAAGTCAAATTTCTCAAGCCATTCGCGGTGGACGTTTTGAAGATTTTGATTCGTCAATTGGATCTAAGATTTATGAGAACGCCATAAATCTTTGGTCACGCTTCGATCTGCCACTGCATGCAATCCCGTACGATTCTAGAAATGCAACTAGTAATTTTCTTGATTTCTTGGGTGAGTCTCACCTGAAGGATTTTGATTTTGGCTTTGAGAGAGTTAATCAAAAACTATCTGGACCTGAGGCTCAAGTTATCCGAAAATATAATGGATCAATTGATGGAAATAAATGGTCCGTACAAATCGCTAATAATCTACGAGAGTTCTACGAAGAAGTTGACGTAGAAACCAGAGAAACCCTTGAGCGCGAAGTGAAAGAAACTTGTATCTCTAATTTAGAGATTCCGGATTCAATGCAACCAAAGCACGGGTATGAGCTGCTCAAGATTGCCAGGAAGCGCTGTGAGACCCCATTGAATCAAGATTTCTGGGAGCTACTGATGATTGGCTCGGATGCACCAAAGACATACACTTTTGAGAACACTCCAGCACTCGCAGCTCTTAATCCGGAGCCAATCCTGAGTGAGATTGAAAATGACCTGCTTCTCAAATCTACGATGCTTACGCTGTCGATGGTTCAAAACCATGCCAACAATCTCGAAGCGTTACTTGCAGCCGGCTCACCGTTTAGTCAACTAATTTTGGCAAACGATGGAAAACTTGAATTCGACGCCTCGAGTCAGTTAGTTCGATCTCGGCTTGGCTTTGATCCGATTCACTATCTGATGCTTAATCCAGATGTTGATCGAGCTGGAGTTGAACCCTATGAACATTTCAAATTGTTTGGTAAATCTGAGGGACGCTACACAAAGATATCCAAAAGAACTGCGTCTAAATCTGTCTTTCTGAATGGCAGACCACTATTTCTAATTCACTCTCCAAGAACTGGTGGAACTGCTTTGAGAGAGATGCTGACCGATGAATTTGGCGAAGATCGAGTAACAAGGTCGCATCAAAATGTGGCTGTTGAGAAGAAAGAGTCATATAAAGATTTTGAATTTTTACTTGGCGAAAAGGGTGTACAAGCAGCATCAAAGAACGCAGTTCTTGTAGGACACTTTCCAGCACAAGTGAAAGATGAATTAGATTTTGAACACTATTCTGCGATTTTTGTTCGAGAGCCAATCGCAAGATCAATCTCAATGTTGAGGAAAGAAGTGAAGGATAAAGGTTTAAGCATTGATGAATTGATCAGTGATACTTATTTTATGGATGAATACATAAAGGATGCTCAGTGCCGAATTCTCTCGGCTCCAGCGTCACTGGAATCCGGAAGCGGAATTTTTGATGTTAACGAATCCATGTTGGAGTTGGCGAAATCCAAGTTGAAGGAGTTTGACTTCATTGGACTCTATGAAAACTATAATGAATCGATTCGCCATTTTGACTCGACTTTCAAAACGAGTCTTCAGAGTCGTATGGAAAAAGTTAATGAAAGTCCAGATGTTGAAGTTCCGACTGGTATCGCAGAAGTACTCACACCGCTAGTTACGATGGACCTGAAACTTTATGAGTACGCAGTGGAGTTGTTCCAGGCACGTATTAGCAATACTGACATGCAGGTTCATTAGACATGGATGTGTTAAACAGAAAACCCCTGTACGCATTCGGTGAACCAAAGGGGCAAGAAAATTCGCCAATTTTGGTGTTGGGTTCAGCTCGTGGTGGAACTTCAATGGTGGCAGGAGTGCTGGCCAAGCTAGGTATTTTTCTGGGAGAAGGTGCTGTTTCGCCAGTCTATGAATCGAACGAGTTGTCAGGGCGGCTTTTGGGTCGAAGTGACAGAAAAGCAAAGAGTGCGGTTGCTGAGTTAAATGCCAATCACGCCTTATGGGCTTGGAAACGACCTGCTGCGGTATATGACCTAAGCCGAACAATGAAAAGAATGCAGCCCAATCGAGTCATTATGGTGTTTCGTGATCCCATGGCAACCGCATCTCGTAGGTCTATGTCGGTTGGAGACTTACAGGTAAGTGACTTTGGCGGAATTTCAGAACATCTACAAATGGTTTTGAACGAGTACAGCGAAATGTTGGCTTTAGCGTCTGGACTTAAAGTTCCAGTTGCAATGGTCAGTTATGACACGGCACTGCGAAATCCAAAGGAGTTTGTGGAGCAACTTGTTGCCTTCTTAGGTGTTAGCGCAGAGCCTGAAGCGCTTGCATCAGCTATCGAATTCATAAAGCCAAGTCCAGCTGAATATATGATGGCTGTAAGAACTCAGTATGTCAATGGAGTGCTCGATGGGGTGGATGAAGATTCGATATGGGGTTGGGTAAAGTCTCAAAAAGGTGATACCGAGGGACCAGTAGAGGTGGAGATTCTGCTTAATGGCGAAAGGTGTACCTCGATGTTGGCTAATCAGCAACGTAATGATTTAACCGGAGCAGGCTATGGGGATTGCGCATTTAGATTTGAGCTAGAAACTCCATTGCCCGCTGGTACCGAGGTGCGAGTCCGGGTCTTAGGCGATGGCTTAGAATTAAGAAATTCACCACTATTTTTTAAGGGTTAGAGGGCGGTTGAAGTAATGGCTTTAAGGACATTCGAGGAGTCTGATTCCGAGTATGAGCTCGCTCAACAACGCCCTCCAAGCAAACGACTAATCCGTCAGATTCTCGACACTTTACGGTACCCAAATGCATTGCTGGTTGTAGCAGCATTGACGATTAAGCCTTGGTTTCAATCTAAATTTGCAGATGACCAAATCTTGCGTAACCGCGAATGGAAAAGTGGTCAGCCGGTACTGCTGGTTGGTTTATGGGAAAAAGGTGAAGTGCGTTCAGATGTATCCCGATTACTCAAGTTAGCAAAGAAACAAGGCGCCTATGTCGTAGGTGTCAACACCAGCCGACTTTCCAATCCAACTTCTGGGGAAGATTTGTTCGATTTGTATATCGAACGATTCAACTATGGTCGGGACTTTGGTTCGTATAAGACCGGGATACTCAGAATTCACAAGCAGATCGGCTTATCGAATATTCCAAGATTGGTCTTACTTAATGACAGCGTTTTCTACTTAGAAAAAGAAACTCCAGAGTTTTTGGACAAAATGCTGTCTTCAACTATTGATGTTTTGGGGGCCACTGAGAATTTTGAAATTCGCCGACATCTAGGTTCCTTCGCGATCTCCATAGGCAACAGTGTTCTGAGTAACCCAAAGTTTTTGAATTTTTGGCAGAAGTACCGCTTAAGCGATTTGCGCACTCGAGTAATTCGTACAGGTGAAATGAACTTGACCAAAGTTCTCGAGAAATGTGCCACCAGCGACAACCAGTTCGATGCGATTTACACAGTCAAGTCAGTTTCACAATTTTTGCAATCAGATCTGAAAAACATAGACACAGCACTAGCGTTAACAACCCACAGTAGAAATCATTGGCGTAAGCTGACAATGCGCCAAGTGTTAGAAGCCTGGCGTCAGCGGAATCTCTACACTGTGACGAATCTCAATTCGAGCACTCAAATAAATACAGACTCTTCGCTAGATACCGTAAGTGCGCCTACGACCTTGGTCGCTGCCCAAAAGGAACTATCGCGACTATATCCGTCGGTTGATAAAAAAGCAGTGGCAGCTGAAATTAGGGAATTAACTATTGGTGCTTTGTTGTTGACATGTGTATCGGGAAGCCAAGTCCATCAAAATGGACTTTTATTTCATCAGCTTGGATCCCCGTTGGTGAAGTTAGACGTTATCTATCGCGGGACCTGGTCCTATGAGGATGCTGAAAAATTGATGACATCAATTTCAGTAAGTGACAAGGTTGAGTTGTCACGGCTGCTCTACTCGCGCGCATATGGAGAAGACGTGCTGCGTGGATGGCGTCGGGCCGCGTTCATGCGGGGAATCATTTAACTTTTGTTTCTGGCTTTAATGATTTTTTGATAGGTGGCAATCGCTTTTTCAATGCCAGAGTCACTTATGATTTTTCCGTCTTGCAGAACAATCCCTCTGTTACAGAAATCTTTTAGCAGATTTGAATTATGTGAAGCTAGCACCATAATTCCAGCTGAGTCCATAAAACTAGAAAGTCGGCGCTCCGCCTTTTTTGCAAAATCGGAATCAGCAGCTCCGATACCCTCGTCAATCACTAGAACCTTAGGGCGAAGTGCGGTAAGAGTTGAGAATCGAAGTCGGGCAGACATGCCAGATGAATAAGTAAAAACGGGGTCTTCAATCCGTTCACCAAGTCCGCTGAACTCAATAATCTCATCTACTAGTGATTGCATATGTTCAATGCTCTCACCGAGCGAAATCCCGATGGACACAATGTTTTGACGACCGCTAGCTTCTTGATCTAATCCCAACTCTGCCCCACCTAGAAGTCCAAGGGCACGTCCCTTTAGGTAGTACTCACCTTCACTAGGTGGCAGCACACCAGCTAGGACATGCAGCAGTGTGGTTTTTCCCGCCCCGTTTAGGCCCAAAATTCCAAGTCGGTCTCCATCGTTCAGAAACAGTGAAACGTTATCCAACGCTTTTACAGTGCGCTGACTATCGCTGCTCCTTTGAACGAACTTAAGAATTCGCCGTTTGAGGTTGTAATCCAGCGGACTAAGTATTCGATACTCAACACTGACATTGTTCAGCATTAGTCTGCAGGCGTCTGGTAACTCAGTATTCATTAGACCCAATACCTCAACCTTTGGCGTGAGAAAGAAAATGCATAGAAACCGAGTGCCAGGTTAACCACGGTAAAGCTGATTGCCGATATCCAGGAAAGCGGAGAAACGGCGTCTCCCAAAATTGGCGACCTAACAATTTCGAGTAGATACGCAATTGGATTCCAGGCTGTGAGTAGATTCCTTTGCGAAGCTGCTAGGTCATCTGGGTACCAAAAGATTGGTGTTATAAACATGAAGACGCTGGAGAGTGTTTGGATAAGAGGCGCAAGATCTCGAAAGCGAGCTGCTAGGGGGGCCACCCAGAAAGAAATTGCAAAAGCATTAATCAGCACTAGCGCCAGACCAAGGACACTTAAGAATGCAGCTTCACTCCAATCACGATGAAGAACGAGAAGAGTGATTGCCACAGCTACTAGATCGTGACCGAGCTGGATCAAGGTTGTTGAGATGAATCGAAAATTGAGAATCGAAACTGGCATTGCTGAATTCTTTAGAACTGAAATGTTTGCAGTTATCAATGTTGCAGAGGTATTGAGTGAACTCACTAGGACACTGAAAACGATAAAGCCAATCGCTACGTATGGAATGAAATCAGCGATATCGCGCCCTAATAAAGTGCCAAACAGCAGAGATAGTCCGGCAATGAAGAAAAGTCGCTGCAGAGTGATCCACCATGGGCCCAGAATGGTTCGACGGTACTTCGATAAAACTTGTTGTTTTGAAATTACCCACCAAGCGGCTGGGCTCTCAATACTCTGCTTCAAATCCTCCAGCGCTGCAGCATGGCCGGTTTGGTATTGAAGAGTCATGCTTTGGTACGTTTTTGGTGGTCTATCGAGCATTACTCCTCCTAACCTTTTAGATCTCTAAACAGCTCTTCGTATTGGTCAACAATTTGTTGCCACTGATAGTTACTCAACACATGTTTGCTGAGAAGTTTATTCCGTGGTTTTTGCTTCCATGGTTTTTCATTGAGTAATTTCTGAAGTTCGAGCAAGTCTTTCCACGCCCATCCATTTTCTGCTGTTACTTCATTGTTGAACGGGTTATCGTGATGAAGAACCTCAACTCCAGCAGCAGAACCACGCAATAGCGCTGGGTTGGTGCCACCGGTTCGGTGTCCGTGTATGTAAACCTGGCAGTTAGACCAGAGAGATTCGAGAATTTCCTGGTCCCAGACTGGACCTAGGATTATTGAATTCGGGTGTTTGGCAGCAGCTTCGACTACTAAATGTGCGTATTTGGATTCACGATTTCGTGATTCCCCAACAATCACAAGTTGATTTGTACTGGCCTCTCCGTGCGCTGTGATTATTTCGGCTACCTGCGTGTCTGATTCCCATCGCGCCACAACCAAGTCATAGTCGGAATCAATGCCCGCGATGATTTCGGATTCAGTTTGTGGCGATACCGGTGCTCGGCTGCCGTAACTAATTACATTTAACTCCCGATTGAAGTTGGTTTTATACCATTTCGCAACAGCTCGTGAATCTGTTAATAGCGTGATTTTAGATTTAACGGCAGTCTTGATCGCACTGTGGAGGACTGCCCCTCCCAGACCACGCCACTTAATCCGGGTGTGCTCGAGTCCTGCCATATGAAGGACAGTTGGAATTCTTGCAGTGCGTAGGAGTTTTGCCGACCATACGTTTGCGGGATTACAAATCAGTACAACGTCTGGTCTTGAAACAAAGATTGCATGAAGAGTTGATGAGAATCCAGACGAGATACTTTCAAATGCTTGGCCTGGCATCGTCGCACTTCTAATAGCAGTTAGATTCTTGGAGAGCTGCTGTTTTTTTGGTTGCGCCTCGGTACTTCGGCCATAGACAGTTACAAGGTGTCCCTTCGCTGCAAGGCCATGCCCAAGCTCGTCCGCTAACGTTTCAAATCCGCCGTATCGAGGTGGTAAACCTCGAGTCCCGAGTATCGCAATTTTCACTTTGTAGCACTTTGAAAATTCAAATCTTCAATTGCCACCACACCTGCTCCAACGACAGATGCGATTACTCCAACAAGGCGTTCAACAGCATGTGACACTGTTCCATCCGCTGGCGAAGGCTCAGTTGAAAACTCATTTACTGAGAGATTCAGCTGCGAGATTTTCTCAACAATTGAGGGAGTAGCCCAAAACATAGTCCCTGCTGGGAATGTGAAGTCGGATGGAAGATTATCTATTCCAACATCTTGCGCCAGGCTCTTTATCTGGTTCAGGTTTGCGCCGAGATAGTTGGTATCCAAGCAAAAATTCTTTTCCGTTGTGAAGAACTCTTGTGTGGCAGAAAGGTGGCGGAGCTTGATTCCAAGTTCTGGCGCAAGAAGTCGAAGCGCCAGCGAATGATCAAGCACGGAACCTGTCGGCAGATTTCTAGGATGCTTAGTATGAATTTTCAAGACTAAGGCAGATTCAGAGAGCAACTTTTTTTGGGCCAAGTTCACAAATGGAAAAACGTCGCGGCCCTGATTGTCAAAGGCATATACCTGCGCTCCAGTGTTGAATCTAGTGTTTAACTTAGAAACTTGAGACTCAAGCTCATGACTGGTTGTTAAAAGTACTTGGGTGTTTAGCCCACTTTCATATTTAAAACTTCGAATGGCTTGCAGAATCTCGCTCGCAGAATCTAAGTAGTAAAGGTGCGCAACAATTGTCACATCGTATGTAAAGGATTGAGCTTCAGTCTTTTTCTGTTCAGCGAGCGTCGCATCTAAATTAGGTTGACGCCAAATTAATAAACGATAACGAAGGCGTCGCGCTTTTCCAGTTAAGCGTCGGATGAATCGCATTGACAGAGTATTGCAGTGAATTGCGAGTTTTTGTGCACTCGTTTTATGAAGTTTTGCGGTAGTTATGAATTGTGTCGTTTGCTAATCTTTTTTTAACCTTAAGTAGTTTTTCTTGTTCCAAATAAACAACGGCCATTCCAGATTCTGTAAATCCACTTGCGCCAATTTGTAACGTAAACGTTCGGATCCCATCATTTGGTAGATTTCTCAATATCTGGGCAGTCTCAATGGCAAAGCCAAGATCAACTCCGTTATCCAAAGCCAAGTACGGTGAGATCTCTCTAAAGGCTCTCGTGGCAGCTACCGGGTTACTAAGCAGACCATTGCTCAGTGACTTTTGGAGTATGGCGAGAATGACTGCCCGCTGGTGTTCAGCTCGCTGGTAATCGCCACGTGGAAGGTTTTTTCGTTCTCGTGAATAGGCCAAAGCCTCGGTACCGGAGAGGGAAATCAACCCGGCTGGAAACTCGAATTCAACTGGGCCACTAGATGAGAAATACTGATTGTTGATCAGTTCGACTCCGCCAATTGAATCGATGAGTCCTTCGAAGCCATCAAAGTCAATCAGCGCCACATGATCAATTCGGGTATCTAAGATGTTTTCGACAGTGGCCACCATCGTTGGAACTCCGCCAAGGGAAAGAGCTGCATTCACTCGGTTCATCCCATAGGAGGGAATTTCAACGTAGGTATCACGCATAATCGAGATGATGGTTATGTACTTTTGATTGGCAGAAACATGAACGAGCATGATGCTGTCTGCCCGAGTTCCTTCAATATTGTCAATGCCTTTTCCGCTTTGACCCGCTGAGTCCACACCTAGAAATAGGGTGTTTTGCCCGTTAGCGGCTTCATCGGTAGCGGGGCTTGGCCGTTTTGACTCATCTGGGAAAACGTTTTCAATTCGAGTCAGGTTGGAGTTGGCCTGAATCAAGCCAACAATCAAGCTTCCCACCGTAACTAAAGCCCAAATGCCCAAGGAGGCAACAATCCCGAGTAAAACTCGAGACCGAAATGACTTTGGCAGTTTCATAGTGAACTCAGGCTACCTTCTGTAACTCAACAAGTCTTATTGCGAACCTTTTGCAGGTGCGAATCATTCGTGATAAGTTTTGCCACGAAAAGGAGTTTTTATGCATATCCCAGATGGTTTTATTGATACCCCAGTGTCAATGGTGGCCCTATCAATCTCTGCAGTAGCGATCGGAGTTTCGCTTAAGCGCACAAAGGGCCAGTTTGAAGAAGCGGTTGCGCCCATGGCTGGTCTTGCTGCGGTATTCATCTTTGCAGCCCAAATGGTCAACTTCCCGGTTGCCGCTGGTACAAGTGGTCACCTAATTGGTGGTGCCTTAGCCGCAGTTCTGATTGGACCTTATGCGGCGATTTTGGCGATGACTGTTGTGGTGGCGCTACAGGCGATTATTTTCGCAGACGGTGGCATAACCGCTTTAGGGCTCAACATTCTCAACATGTCGGTGCTTTCCGTAATTGTAGGCTGGGTTGTATTCCGTGGAGTTTTACGAATCAAGCCTTCACGTGCAGGTGTGCTCGTGGCATCCTTCGTAGCTGGTTTCTTTAACGTGATTGCCGCTGCGGTTGGATTCGTAATTCAATTTGCGTTCGGTGGAGTTGGACTGGTTGAACTTTCACAAGTCTTTACTGCAATGGTCAGTGTCCATACGTTGATCGGACTTGGCGAAGGTGCAATCACTGCACTGGTTGTTGGCTCGGTTCTCTCGACCCGACCTGACTTAGTTTGGGGCGCAAATGATTTGCTTCCAAAAGCTGAACTACAAATCAAGAGTGGAGCAAACTAATGAGAGATAAATTCATTTTTGCCGGACTTGGAGTTTCGGCTCTTGTTGCAGGTGGCTTAAGTCTGTTTGCATCAAGCGATCCAGACGGACTAGAAAAAGTTGCTGAAGATCTGGGATTTATTGGTACTGGCCAAGATTCAGTTGTTGCTGGGTCTCCACTGGCCGATTATGGAATTGCTGGAATCGATGCGACTTGGGCAAGCACTGTTTCGGGCATCACTGGAATTTTGGCATCAGCAATTGTTGGGTATGGCCTTTACCTTTGGATGAAAGCTCCAAAGGCATAACTAAGTGGCCGCTCCAGCACATGAACATGGGCATCAACTAGGCGATCACCTATATATACACAGACACACCTGGATACATGATTTACCAGCTCAAAATAAAGTTATTGCACTTATAGCTTTCATGGTTTTAGCGGTAAATATTCCAATTGAGCGCTGGGACTTGTTGGCCACGTTGTTGGTTTTGGTTTTTGGACTTTGGTTTGCTGCAAAGTTGCCGATCAAAAAAGTGGCACCGCGGTTGCTGATAGAAATCCCTTTTGTGTTCTTTGCGATTTTGCTGCCTTTCATTGCTACCGGAGAACGGGTTGAGATTCTGGGTGTTTCAGTTTCCCAACCCGGACTCACGTTCGCAATCGCCTTTTTGTTGAAGAGCACAATCGGTGTAGCAATTGCTATCTTGCTTTCAGCAACAAGTACTGCTCAAGAAATTCTGACGGGCTTGAATCGGCTGCGGATGCCAGGGGTGTTGCTGCAGATAGCTGCGCTTATGGTTCGATATTCAGCGGTTGTCACGAGTGAACTGCAACGCATGGAAATTTCACGGCAGGCGCGAAACGGTGGTGCTGGGCTCTCTTCTTGGCCAAGTCGGGCAAGCAGTGTTGGAGCTTTATTCATTCGTTCGTACGAACGTGGTGAACGCGTTCACTTGGCAATGCTTTCTCGAGGTGGAGATGGCGGAGTTGTTTTACCAGCAGGAGTTGCAGCCACACGGCTTCAATGGTTTGTTAGCCTTATGTTGCCAGCTGCTGCGCTGGCTTTTGTGATTTGGAGTCGAGTATGACCAACGCCCTTGAGATTGATGGATTGGCCTATGCCTATCCGGATGGACATCAGGCGCTATTCGGGGTGAACTTGAACATCGCAACAGGTGAGCGGGTTGCTCTGTTAGGACCAAACGGTGCTGGCAAAACAACTTTAGTGATGCATTTGAATGGAATTCTTCACGGTGGAGTTGGTGCAGTTCGGGTTAACGGAATGATTGTTAATCCAAAAGACAAAGCAACCATCAAAGAAGTAAGACGTCGGGTTGGTGTGGTCTTTCAGGATCCCGATGATCAATTGTTTATGCCGACAGCCTGGGATGACGTCGCCTTTGGCCCGAAAAATTTAGGGCTGACTGGTGCTGAACTAGATGAGCGGGTTGATTCAGCGCTCGCGGCCGTACGAATGACGGAGTTTGCGCAACGCCCACCTCATCATTTGTCTTTTGGCCAACGTCGCAGAGTTGCACTCGCCTCTGTTTTGGCGATGCAACCAGAAGTTTTAGTTTTGGATGAACCGAGTTCAAATCTAGATCCTGCAAGCCGCCGAGAGCTTGCAGATATTTTGCGCTCATTAAACCTTACAGTTTTAATGGTCACGCACGATTTACCGTTTGCATATGAGATTTGCCCACGTTCGGTGATTCTTGCAGGCGGCGTGATTACGGCCGATTCAACAACCGATGAAATACTCTCGAATGCAGAGTTGATGGAAGCAAATCGACTAGAGCTTCCATTTGGATTTGATTTGGCTAGCGCCCGCGCCGCAGTAGCGGGCCGGCGCTAACCCAGCTTTTTGCTTTAGGAAATCAAGCCGACTTCGCGGAGTTTGGCTTCCATATCTGGATCGCTTGGCTCAACAAAGAAGCTGCCATCAGAGAATTGCACAACCGGGATGCTCTGGCGGCCACTGATTTCAACTGCTTTCATCATCGCAGCCTCATCGTTTGCGGTGTCCAAATAGTTGTAAGCGACACCATGCTTATCGAGTAGGCGCTTGGTGCGACGGCAATCCCCACACCACTCGGCACCGTAAAAATCAATGTTTGGTGAATCGGACATATTTCCTCCTAGTAGGGGAGAAATGTTATGGCTTTACACGGTATTCTGCCTATGGCAGGATAATCAACGGAGAATTGGCTTATTTACAGCAGATTCTTTTGAGTAGGAGCGGAAAATGCCGAAAATAGGTCGAGTTTTGTTCGTAGAGTCGCACGCTTCAGCGTGGAGTTCTCGAGCCGAAGTTGCGCTACGCATGAATCCAGTTAACCCCAAAGATGCTGGGTACATTCAAGCAGCCGATTTTGCCCGAATGGCGGGCTTCGAGTTTGCGGTTCATGAATCCGGAGTACTCACTAAAGCGCAGCTGGCTGAGTCGGATGTTTTGGTACTGCCGCATTCTTCGATTCCCGAGTGGGAAAAAACAGTGGATGCCTCTAGCCCAATTTTTTCAGCTGCGGAAATCTCCGATATAAAAGACTTTGTCGAGCAAGGTGGAGGCTTGCTTATCCTGGCCGAAACTGAACAACCTAAGTACGGCAACAACTTGGCAGAAATTTCAAGTTTGTTTGGAATCACAATTTCGAACGTTACAGTTCAAGATCCAACGAACTCCCATAAAGATGTTGCCACTTGGATAAAGCCAGTTGAAGTTGTAAATTCAAAATTTGATTTGCTAGCAAACATTGAATCGGTTGCGTTGTATCGGGCTGGCGCACTTGTCGCCACTGATCCAAGAGTTTTTTCCGTGCTGCGCACCAGCAGTCAAGCAGACCCTGCGGATGCTGCGTTGCTACAAGTTGTTGAGTTTGGAAAAGGCAGAGTTGCGGTATTGGCTGACTCAGACATTTTTGGCGATGACTCGATTCAAGAACTCGATAATGAAGCCCTCTGGGTAAATCTCTTGATGTGGCTCATGCCAGGGGATCGCGGCAAACTTGATACGAATGCAAACTCGGTCACGGAAATGCATGCATGGCAAGAATTAGTGACAGCAATCGAGACGCTGCGCCCGTTGCAGAATTCAGATGGAAGCATTAATTTCGAAGTTGCTAACGGTGAACAAGTGGTTGCTGTAGTAGAAAACATAAAGCGCTCGATTATTGAGATTGCCCCATTATTCCCGCATCAAAAGAACCACCTAGATGCAACCCTGAGGGATTTTGACAAATGGGTTTCAGCTGGATTTACGGTTCCAGACTTCTTCGATTCGCTGATGCTCTTCCATCCTGACCAAAATCGTACGCATGGGCTGGAGAACTTTGTGGTTTTCCCGATGTACACCCAGAACGGAAATTTGAATCGAAACTTTGAAGCGGTTGTCACTCGAACCTTCTGGCCGGATTTTGCAGAGAAACTAGAAGCGACCAAGTATCAGAACGCAGCTTTTGTACCAATCGAGTTTGTGGGCTTCACAAAAGGTTACGACACACATTCAGCTGTGCTGTTTCCCGAGACCGTGGCTACTCGCGAAGTTGGAACATTCACTTGGGGTGGAATTTTCTGCGATAGAGAAGCCGCGCGCTTCCGCAAAGTCGCAACTGAAGCCAGCGAGCTGCTGAAGTTGTCGCTGCCAGCGGATGCAGAATTGCTGTTGCAAAGTCAAAAACTCGCACAAGAAACATTCGTGTTGTGGGATTTAATTCATGATCGCACCCACTCACATGGAGACTTGCCCTTTGATCCTTTCATGATCAAACAGCGCATGCCATTTTGGATGTATGCACTTGAAGAACTCAGATGTGATTTGAATACATTCAAAGAAACATCTCAGCTTGAAGCGGACGGCATTTTCTACGGTCGATTTATTCGTTATGCAATCCTCTTTGACCGGTTGTTCAGATTCCCAATCACTGGTGAACGGGTGCGCAACTACGACGGCTTAGGTGGGCAGTTGATCTTCGCTTGGTTGCATAAGCAAGGCGTGCTCCATTGGACTGACAACACACTCTCATTCGATTGGATGAAAGTAAACGACAGTGTCATCGAGCTATGTGATGCGGTCAATGATTTGTACCGGGAAGGTATTGATCGTTCACGTATTGCCCACTGGATGGCCGCACATGAATTCATAGCAGCGTGGGTGACACCGCACCCTGCCTCAAAGTGGGCTAAGGGAATCGAAGAGTTACCAATCGAGGGTGAGACCAAAGAGCTGGTTGATGTGGTTTTGGGGGATGAGTTCCCGCTGAATGTTTTCTATGAGGCGCTCCGCACCAAACTTGCCCCTACGATTGCGGGCGTATCTGGAATTACGGCATAGTGGGAAAAATGATTGAAAATGTTTGGCGTGGATTTGCAAGCGACAACTACGCAGGAATGCATCCGGAAGTGCTCGCTGCAATTGCAGCGGCAAACGTCGGACATCAGTCTGCTTATGGTGATGACGAAGTAACCGCGAAACTCCAATCAGTCGTTGAACTCAATTTTGGACCAACCGCAAAAGTGTTTCCAGTGTTCAACGGAACCGGCGCAAACGTCACAGCCCTTCAAGCGATGCTGAATTCGTGGGAAGCGGTCATTTGCGCTGACACCGCTCACATAAACGTTGATGAGGGTGGTGCACCCGAGAAGGTTGCTGGCCTAAAGCTTTGGACGGTTCCAAACTCTGATGGAAAGTTGACTCCAGAATTAATCAGATCTCAAGCTTTCGATTTTGGTTCGGTGCATCGTGCCCAACAGCGAGCAGTTTCCATTACCCAGTCAACAGAACTTGGAACGGTTTATTCGATCGCCGAGTTAAAGGAAATCGTGAAAACTTCACACGAGCTGGGACTTTATGTGCATCTTGACGGAGCTCGAATTGCTAATGGTGCTGCAGCCCTAGGTGTCACCCTCAAAGAAATGACAACTGATGTCGGCATCGATGTGGTTTCTTTTGGCGGCACCAAAAACGGCGCGATGGGCGCTGAGGCTGTTATTGCGCTTAACCCAGAAGCACTTCCACATTATGAATTCGTACGAAAGTCTGCGATGCAGTTGGCCAGCAAGATGCGTTTTATCAGTGCCCAGTTGATCGCACTTCTAGAGAATGATTTGTGGTTGCGGAATGCTCAGCATGCAAACAAAATGGCTGGGTTGTTAGCTAGTGAAGTCTCAGAAATTTCAGGAGTGGTGTTGCCCCGTAAAGTTGAGGCAAATGCAGTGTTTCCAATATTGCCAGCCGCTGTAACTGAAAAACTCCAGCAGGACTTTAAGTTTTACACGTGGAATCAATCAACCGGAGAAGTTCGATGGATGTGCAGTTGGGATACAACTGCCGATGATGTTCAATCATTCGTTGCTGCAGTGCGAACTGAAATGAAGGCTCACACTTCGTAACAAAATGTCGTGGCGCTCTTAAATGTCGAGTGGCCGATTTTCAAAAGGTGTTGAAAGCACAAAAGTAGTTTTGGTAGAGACATTGCATGCGGCGCGAATTCGCATGAGTAAATCCTCAAGCCCAACCGGTTCAGATACGCGAACCTTCAGTATGTAACTTTCGGATCCTGCTACGGACCAGCAAGAATCAACTTCTGGGAAACTCTCTAGTCGTTCGGGAGTGTCATCGGGAGCAGATGGGTCGATTGGGGTGAGCGATACCAGTGCCGTGATTGGAAGTCCCACTTCCCGCGGATCAATGTCGGCGGTGTAGCCCCGAATGACTCCGCGTTGTTCAAGCCGCTTTACGCGTTGGTGAAGAGCTGAAGTAGAAAGTCCGGTTTCTCGCCCAACATCCGCGAAAGACATTCGGCCATCCCGACTCAGAAGTTGCAAGATTTTTTGGTCTAGTGCGTCATCCATGGTCTCATCGAATCACAAAGTTTGCTTTAGGACTAGCCAACTTTGAAACTAGCTCGTAGCTAAGCGAAGCGCAAAAAACGCCAACCCAACAGCGATAGTTAAATCAATTCTTCGAAGCACTGCTGGATTGGTGAGCAGAGGGCGGAGTTGGGCTGCAGCAAGCACCAGGGTGGCCAGCCAGAGCATGCCCCAGAGCGCATGAATACCTGCCAGCAGTAGACCGCCAGCCACTGGAGCAATCCCTGCAGGCAGAAACTGTGGCATGACAGTGATGTAGAAAATGCCGGCTTTTGGGTTGAATAAATTGCTGGCAAATCCTTTCCAGAACAAGTTTTTTGGAATTTCAGTCTCTTCGAAGTTGTTTCGGGATTGCGATCGAACAATGTCGATAGCGAGGTATGACAAATAGCAGACCCCGGCGATTTTTAGCAGTTGAAACCAGATTGAGCCTTCAGTCAGAAGAGCTGCTGCCCCAAGTCCAGCAAGTGGACCCCAAATAAACAAACCGGAAAGAATTCCGGCTGAGACAACAAAACCAGCGCGTCGCGAAATCATTAGAGATGTGCGTAGCGTGAGGGCGTTGTCTGCACCAGGTAGCAAAGTCAAACCCAGCGCTAACAGGGAGTATTCCCAAACACCTGACACGAGCCGCTCCTGATAAGTTCGTTTTAATCTGCCAAACTAAGCGTATGGTAAATATTTTAGGAAAATGGGCATCTCTCTCAGTTGCGTTTTGGGCAGCTGAATCATTATTGCCTGGAGTCACAGTTACGGGCGAAGCATCAACCTACTTGTTGATTGCATTCATCTTTGGGATTGTGAATGTCACGGCCGGCACTCTCTACAGACTTTTGACTTTTCCAATAACTATTTTGACCCTTGGGCTATGGTCATTTGTAGTGAACGCGTTTATGTTGCTTGCAACTGACAGTTTCTTAGATGCACTTTTTGTTGATGGATTCTGGTGGGCGCTAGCCGGTGCGCTAGTCATCAGTTTTGTATCTTCAGTAGTAAACAGTGTTTTGAGTTCAGTCACCAAGTAGTTTCACGCTTGGAAGGCCAATTTCGCCAAGCAAGAAATCCACTATTGATTGCCAGTCTGGAAAGTCCTTGGCAGTGCCATCTTTGTGCATTCCGAAATGAAGCTGGATCCCGGTGAAATTCGGATGTAGGTTGTCGTCAATTAGGTAGTCGCCAACATTTAGATGCTTGTTGTGGCTGATAGTGACTTTCTTATAGAAGGCTGTTCCGGGTGAATCTCCAAAGTGTTGTTTGATCCACGCGAGTTTCTGAGAAGGTGCAGCTGGGTTGTCCCAGGGCGAAGTTGTCAGAATATGCAGGTCGTAGTGCTGGGTAAGCACATCAACTGCAGAGATGGCGCCAGCCATCGGCTTCGCGTTTGCAAAGACTTCAAGATCTGCATCGAGTGGGTCACTGACTTGGCCACCAGATTGAACAATTGCATCAAAGTGACCGATAAAGTCGACCAGCGTTCCATCCATATCGATGTAGACGATTTTCTTTGTCATCTTTTTCCCCCTTTTTTATTGGTTTGATGCAAGCCACGAGCCTGCTAGGACAAGCGGGAAGCCGATGGCAATCCCAAGAGTTAAAACCTCATCTAGAAAAACAATACCTAACACGATCGCAACCGCTGGATTGAAGTAGGTGATAAGGGTGGATCGCATTGGTCCAATCTCTGCAACCAGTGCAAAGAAAACCAAAAATGCAGCAACCGTGCAAACAAGTGCCAGCACCACCACAGCACTTATGACGGGTGGGCTTGGGACTTCTGCAGGCCACCGGACGATTGCGAACGGTAAATAAACTAGTGAAACGAAAGCTAGTGAGAAAGCAATAATGGTTGCCGAATCAGCATCGGCAGGTGTGTCATTGATAATGACAGGTCCAAACGCGTAGCCAACCGCGGCCAACAACACCATACCGATTGCTAGCAACCCCGAATCTGACATTGCAGAACCGTCACCGACCAACAGACTGACCCCAATCAGCCCGACAGCAAGTCCAACCAAACGTTTCCCGGTTGGTTTTTCGCCACGGCTGTACGCAATCACAACCCCAACTAGAGGAACCGTCGCTAATAGCAAGCCGGTTAGACCCGATGAGATTTCCATCTCCGCCCGCGAAATAAACCACCAGGGGAAGACCATCTCGACGGCTCCGAACAGCAAACCAAATTTCCAGTACTTCAAGTTTCTGCGGAGTTGGCCGCGGTACCAGCTCCAAAGCAGAAGCAAAATTGCAGAAGGCAAGGTTCGAGCAAAGACTGTGATGACTGGGTCGAGTTCCTCGACTGCGATCTTGATGAATAGGTAAGGCAAACCCCAAATGATTGAAAGCGCTACAAAGAGGGTCAATCCGCGTCGTGTCATCATCCGAGCCTAATGTGATGCGTAAGTCAGAGGTTTA
>JBIKSQ010000183.1:0-2860 GCA_044348555.1 Candidatus Nanopelagicales bacterium
GAGGCATACCTCAAGGCGACCGGCATCGCCGACACCGTTTACTTCGGACCAGAAGCTGAGTTCTATGTATTCGACTCTGCTCGATATGTAACGACGAACAACATGGCGCTTTATGAAGTTGATTCAATCGAGGGCGCATGGAACATGGGCAACGAGTTTGAAGCCGATGGCACCAAGAACCGCGGCTACAAGACTCGCCTCAAAGGTGGATACTTCCCAGTTGGACCAGTCGACCAGATGGTTGATTTGCGCGATCAGATGGTTGTAAACCTCACCAAGGTAGGCCTCGAAGTTGAACGTGCTCACCACGAAGTCGGCACCGCGGGTCAGATGGAAATCAACTACACATTCAACACTCTGACACATTCAGCAGATGAAATCATGTTGTTTAAGTACATCATCAAGAACACTGCTTGGAATGCTGGCAAGACTGCAACCTTCATGCCAAAGCCACTCTTTGGTGACAATGGTTCCGGCATGCACTGCCACCAGTCACTTTGGAAAGATGGCAAGCCTTTGTTCTTCGACGAAGCTGGCTACGGTGGGTTGTCGGACATGGCTCGTTGGTATGTCGGTGGACTACTCCACCACGCACCTTCCCTGCTGGCTTTCACAAACCCAACAGTCAACTCATTCCACCGCCTTGTGCCTGGCTATGAAGCGCCAGTCAACTTGGTTTACTCAGCGCGAAACCGCTCAGCCTGTATCCGAATCCCAGTAACTGGTTCGAATCCAAAGGCCAAGCGAGTGGAATTCCGCGTTCCAGATCCATCTTCTAACCCATACCTCGCAATGGCAGCGATGTTGATGGCCGGCCTCGATGGCATCAAGAACAAAATCGAACCACCAGCTCCAATTGACAAGGACCTTTACGAATTAGCCCCGGATGAGGCTGCTGCAATTCCACAGGTTCCAGGTTCATTGCCTGAAGTACTTGATGCACTAGAAGCAGATCATGATTACTTGCTCGAAGGTGGAGTATTCACTGCAGACTTGATTGAAACTTGGGTTGAGTACAAACGTAAGGCAGAAGTTGATTACGTGCGGCTGCGGCCACACCCAGCTGAGTTCGAGCTTTACTACGACATTTAATTTCAATTACGAAAACGGCCTGGCAATTGTCAGGCCGTTTTTGCATTTCGATTATTTCGCTTTTCGAATTTTCGGCAGGAATCGGCCGGTTGATTTTTCATATTCGGCGTAGTTTGAAAATTTGTCGCGCAGCAAGCTTTCTTCAAACTTTGATTTTTGGAAGAGCAACAGACTCAACGAAACCCAAACTGTTAAAGACACAAAACTCTGCTTGTTTAGCGCAACGATGAATAACCCAAAAAGAATTGCTGTATAGATTGGATGGCGAACTCTGCGGTAAAGCCCAGTGATGACTAGATCACCAACTTTGTTCGGCACAGGGGTGGCGGTGGCGGCCTTCCCAAGTTGTAGCAAGGCCACCAGGGCTAGAGCAAATCCAAACAAACTGACGACTACCAGCTCGCCAGCGAAGGCCCAATCAGCTGCGCTTGGCGTGTAAATAAGGAGCCCAATTAGGGCGAACTGGACCGTCACAAATGTCCAACCTTTAGATACCTCAGTCATTTTGCATTCCCCTTACGGCTCACTTGATTTAGTTTCCCCTAAGTAACCCCAGAGTCACTTAAATGTGGCCATTATTTCCTAACCTACGGTAGCGTAGGTTAGGAAATAAAAGGAGCCTATGTGTCAACAGTCACCATCCCGAACCCGCTGCCAGTGGTCATCCAAGGCGGCATGGGTGTTGCAGTTTCAGATTGGAAACTTGCCCGCGCGGTTTCTACCTCAGGTGGACTAGGCGTTGTCTCCGGAACTGCCCTTGATGCAGTTTTTGCACGTCGTTTGCAGGACGGTGACGCGGACGGCTCCACCCGCAGGGCAATGAAGCATTTTCCAAACCAAGAAATTGTTGAGCGAGTTTTGAACCGCTTTTTTATTGAAGGTGGAAAAGCTGAGACTGACTCGTACGCTCCAGTTCCAAAACTTGGTATGAACATGACGCCGGTTCAGTCAGAAGTTTCAGTTGTTGCAAACTTTGTTGAAGTTTGGCTAGCAAAAGAGAATCACGATGGACTGGTTGGAATCAACTTCCTTGAAAAAGTTCAGATGGCCACGCCTGCGGCAGCATACGGTGCATTACTTGCAGGAGTTGACTTTGTACTTATGGGTGCTGGCATTCCGGCCGAGATTCCAGCGCTGCTAACCAAACTTTCAGAACATGAGGTTGCTGAACTTGGTGTAGATGTTGATGGCAGCACGCAGAACTATCGCGTCACGATTGACCCCAAAGCAATCATTCAAATGGAACTTCCAGCTTTAAAGCGTCCAATGTTTCTAGCAATTGTTTCCGGACACGTTCTGGCTAACTACTTGTTTAAAGATCCAATCACTCGCCCTGATGGCTTCGTGGTTGAAGGCCCAACCGCTGGCGGACATAACACTCCCCCACGTGGCGCACTACAACTTGATGAAACTGGCCAGCCTGTTTATGGGCAACGCGATGTTGTGGACACAGAGAAGATGGCTGCAATCGGCCTTCCGTTCTGGCTTGCTGGCGGTTACTCAACTCCTGAATCCGTGGTTGATGTTTTGGCGCTAGGCGCAGTTGGTGTTCAAGTTGGAACGCTGTTTGCGCTTTCCACTGACTCAGGTCTGCGAGCTGATTTGCGCTCACGAATGCACAAGCAATTATTCGATGGCACTCTTGATGTTCGCACTGATGCAAAGGCATCACCAACTGGTTTTCCTTTCAAAGTTGTGACCATGGATGGGACTGTCTCGGAAGAAGACACCTACCTAGATCGGCCAAGACTTTGCGACTTGGGATATC
>JBIKSQ010000184.1:0-2851 GCA_044348555.1 Candidatus Nanopelagicales bacterium
CAGAGTTAGGTTTAACAACCAACCTGTTCCTCAACGAAAAAGGCCCACCGTGCAGGTGGGCCTTTTCGAATAGAGAGGACACTTCTATTAGTAGGTACTTTAACCAAAATCTAAAGATGTGTCACTACCGGTTCGATATTTCTAACTCGGTGACTTGTTGGAGCAAAAGATTTCTTAGCCGCGGTAAGGCTGAATCGCGTTTGGTGGGATTTGGCCGAAGCAGCCCTTTTGGAAATCTTCGAAGGCTTCGATGATTTCGTCCCTGGAGCTCATCACAAAAGGCCCGTATTGCACAACCGGTTCACGTAGTGGTACGCCACCGATAATAAACAACTCGAGAGCTTGAGTTCGAGAGTCTTGAACTTTATCAGCAGTAATTCGCAAAACGTTCCCACCAATCAGCACTGCAGTCTGACCTGTTTTGATTGGGTGATCTTCGGCACCGATAAAGCCGTTGCCAGAAAGTGTGTATGCAATCGCATTGAAGTCACCACGCCATGGAATGTCGACGGAGGCGCCTGGTGCCAGCGTTAGGTGCGCAATCGAGATTGGAGTGTGGGAAATGCCTGGACCTTTGAAACCACCAATATCTCCAGCTAATACGCGGAGCAATGCGCCACCATCTGGACTTGTCACTAGTGCTGAATCTTGGCCCTGCAAATCTTGGTATGCCGGATCAATTCGCTTCTTTGCTTTGGGAAGGTTGATCCAGAGTTGAATGCCATGGAAGAAACCACCGCTCATTACAAGATGCTCTGGAGGAGTTTCAATATGAAGAATTCCATCTCCAGCGGTCATGTATTGCGTGCCGCCTTCGAGGATGCTGCCACCGCCACCATTTGAATCTTGGTGCAGAAACTCACCATCCATTAAATATGTGAACGTTTCAAAACCGCGATGTGGATGCCATGGAGTTCCCTTTGGTTCCATCGGTGCGTACTCAACTTCACCCATCTGATCCATGTGAATAAACGGATCAAGATCGCGCACATCAACACCAGCAAAAGCTCTCCGAACAGGGAAGCCTTCACCTTCGTATGCCTGAGGTGCATTCACAAGTATTTTGACCCGACGCAGGGTTGGGTTTTCAACCGCTTGCAACCGCGGAAGTGTGAGAGTGTCGGCAGTGACTGCAGGCATGGAAACTCCTTTGAAAGATGAAAGTAGTTTAACCTTCAACTAAATTGCTGGCAATCCGAATCCACAAGTCTTTGGTGGATTTTCGGCCAAGCCCCAGCCGGCAACAGTGAGATCCATTCTTATTGAACTAAGGGTGGACTGGTCATTGACTTAAGAAACTGAAGTGTGAGAAACTCAGAAAATCCGAAAAGAAAGTTTTTATCATGACTGAGATAGATCGCTCAAAGTTAACTGGCTTGCTCGAGCGTGAGCGAAAGCTTTACACCGACCGCAACCCAAAATCTCTCGCCGCTTACAAGCGTGCGGACAACCTATTCGGCCGAGTCCCTATGACTTGGATGAATAAGTGGTCTGGTGGCTTTCCGATTTACCTCGCAGAAGCTCACGGAAATCAGATCACCGATATGGACGGCAACTCGTATGTTGATTTCGCGCTGGGTGATACCGGCGCCATGGCTGGTCACTCGCCGGCCGAAACAGTCTCGGCCGTGCATGAACGGATGGGCGCTAAAGGTGGCATCACCACAATGCTTCCCACTGAAGATGCGCAATGGGTAGGTGCCGAACTCACTCGGCGTTTCGGTTTACCACTGTGGTCATTCACCTTAACCGCAACTGATGCAAACCGTTGGGCAATTCGCCTTGCTCGGTTAGCAACCGCGCGCCCAAAGATTTTAGTTTTTGCATATTCGTATCACGGTAGTGTCGATGAAACTTTTGCAATTCCAGGACCAGATGGTGTTGCAATCTCGCGGCCCGGCAACGTCGCACCACCAGTACCGCTTGATGTTACAACCCGAGTAGTTGAGTTCAACGACATCGAAGCTGTGCGCAGAGAGCTTGCGCACGGAGATGTTGCGGCGGTGCTTGCCGAACCAGCGATGACGAACATTGGAATTGTGCTGCCAGAGCCAGGATTTTTGGAAGCACTTCGTGAAGCCTGTGATGAGACGGGCACACTATTAATGATTGATGAAACGCACACGATTAGTACATCGCCTGGTGGTGCTACGAAAGCGTGGAATCTGCGCCCAGACATATTCATTATTGGCAAATCTCTTGGTGGTGGCATCCCCTGCGGCGCGTACGGCATCACAGAAGAGTTGGCTCGGACAATCACTGGCCATGAGGACGCCGACATCATTGATGTAGGTGGAGTCGGTGGAACCTTGGCAGGGAACGCGCTTTCCATCGCTGCGATGCGAGCAACTTTGGAACACGTTCTAAAAGATGACACCTGGCCTGCAATGGAAAAGCTGGCAACTTCCTTTAGAGAAGGTGTAGAGAGTGCGTTTGTAAAGCACGGGCTGCCTTGGAGTTGCACGCAACTAGGTACGCGTGCTGAATATCGTTTTCTGTCACCTGCCCCAAGAAATGGCAGTGACTCTGCAGCTGCAAGCGATGCTGATCTTGAAGAGTACTTTCACCTCTACACAGCAAACCGTGGAGTTCTGATTACGCCATTTCACAACATGGCACTGATGTGTCGGGACACCACTTCTGCAGATGTTGCGCTGCATACTGAAGTTTTTGAACGTGCCTGCGCCGAGTTGATGGAGAAATAAATGAAAACGAATGCAGTTTTAGACAACATCGACAAGCAGTTACTGAGAGCCTTGCAGAAAGATGGACGCGCCTCCTACGCAGACATGAGTGAAATTGTTGGACTCACCCCACCAGCAGTGCGAGCTCGGGTTCAGCGTTTGCGGGA
>JBIKSQ010000185.1:0-2845 GCA_044348555.1 Candidatus Nanopelagicales bacterium
CCAAGGTGGGCGCGCAGATTGCAGCTGAGTTTGGATTGGTGGACGGGGTTGAAGTAACCAGCGAGGTATTCAACTCACCTGCATGCATTGCATTTGATCAAGCCGAAAATCGACTTCACACAATCGAAGCAATTTTGGTCGCAACACTTTCAGATGAACTCATTTCCGATATTCAAGTCAGTTCAGAAGGTTAAACTACGTCTTATGTCTCCTCTTGAATCACCCGATTTTGGCATGCTGTTAGAAGAGCGCACTGATCTGCGCACCGACAATGGGGATCACGACAAGTTTTCGCATTATGTTCGTAAAGAAAAGATTCTTGAAAGTGCGATGAGCGGAAAACCAGTTATTGCACTTTGTGGCAAGGTCTGGGTGCCAGGCCATGACCCAGAAAAATATCCAGTTTGCCCTGACTGCAAAAAAATATTCCAGGGCTTACCCGGCGGCGACAAACCGTCCGACAAAGAGTGAGTGAGGTTGTCCGCTCAGTAGATATGTCTGGACTACGAGCGTGGCAGAAGGCTGCTCTGTATAGTTATTTTTCAGGCCCTTCTCAGGACTTTATGGCTGTTGCCACACCCGGTGCAGGTAAGACCACTTTTGCACTGAAGATTGCGCGAGAATTATTGGACCGCAGATTAATTCGGCGGGTGATTGTCGTAGCGCCAACCGATCACTTGACGACCCAGTGGTCACAAGCGGCAGCGCAATTCAAAATCTCCATCGATTCAAATTACACAAACAACAAAAGTATGAACAAAGATTTCCAGGGCATCTCTTTGACGTATGCAGCAGTGGCGGCAAATCCAGTTCGCTTACGTGCCCGAGTAGATTCCTATCCGACACTTGTGATTTTGGACGAAGTCCATCACGCAGCTGATGCACTCTCTTGGGGTGATGCTGTTAAAGAAGCTTTTGAGAGTGCGAGTAGACGTTTGATGCTCACGGGCACTCCGTTTCGCTCTGACATTAATCCAATCCCGTTTGTTACTTATATGCCTGGAGCAGATGGAGTTCCGCGAAGCGTTTCAGATCACACCTATAACTATGGCGATGCACTCGCCGACGGAGTTGTTCGGCCGGTTTTGTTTTTGGCCTATGCCGGAAAGATGCGTTGGCGCACTCGAATGGGTGATGTTGAATCTGCAGATTTGGGCGCGGATAACCTCAAAGAAGTCACAACCAGAGCTTGGCGCACTGCATTGAATCCAGAGGGTAGATGGATCCCGCAAGTATTAAGTGCAGCCGACAAACGATTGACTGAAGTCCGTCGCCGAATGCCCGATGCTGGAGCACTCGTGATTGCATCAGATCATGAGCACGCTCGCGCGTACGCTGAAATTTTGCACTCTTTAACTGGCAAAAAGCCGATACTTGTTTTGAGTGATGATCCAGCCGCCGGCAAGAAGATTTCAAAGTTTGCCGAGAGCAAAGATCGATGGATGGTTGCAGTGCGTATGGTGAGCGAAGGTGTGGATATCCCGCGATTGGCAGTTGGGGTTTTTGCAACCAACACTTCAACACCACTTTTTTTCGCTCAAGCAATTGGCCGATTTGTTCGCGCAAGACAACATGGGGAGACCGCCACCATTTTTCTTCCTAGCGTGCCAGTTTTATTGGGTCATGCCGCCGAGATTGAAAAACAGCGAGACCATGTGCTTGGAAGGCCAGCAGCGGGAGGTTTATGGAGTGAATCCGAGGCGCTGATTGCGGAAGCAAATCGGAGTAGAAACCATATTGACTCAGAGTTTGATGACTTAGCCGTATTCGAGGCACTCGACAGCGAAGCATTTTTCGATCGGGCAGTAATCGACGGAGCAGAACTTGATGCTGCGATGGTCCCTGGTTCAGCCGAAGAAGAAGCAATCTTGGGGTTACCCGGACTGCTTTCTTCAACCGATGTGGCGCAGATTTTGCAAGAGCATCGACATGCTCAAGCTAAAAGACTTTCGCGAAGTCCTGCCGAGATTTCCTTGTCCGAACAAATCGCCGAATTACGTAAAGAACTACAAGATGTTGTGCGAGCGTTTGCAAGACAATCAAACACCACACCAGCAGTGATTAACGCTGAACTGAAGCGTGCAATTGGTGGCTCACCTACCCCGATGGCAAGTGCCAGTGAGTTGCAGCAGCGAATTGAGTTGGTTCGAAGTTGGGCAATCAAACGTTGATGCGGATTGTTAATTTGGTTGAGTAGCGTCGCAACCAGTCAAAGCCGTAACCATGTAATCAATTCTTGCTCGTACTTGGTTTGCTTGGCCGCGACTTGGAACTTCGTTCGCAAGCACAGCAAAAGCGGCTAGCCCACCATCAACAGTTCTCGCATATCCCGCAAGTGCAACCGTGTCGAAGAGGGTTCCCGTTTTTGCTTCCACAAACTTTGCGGCACATTTGCTGCGGTTTTGCTGGAACCGAGTTTTCAATGTGCCTTCCTTGCCACCCAGTGGCAATAGGCCGTCCGCAAGGATCGAATTCAGATTAGGGTTTTCTGGTTGCAGTGCTTTTATCAGTAACTCCGTCAATCCATCACCAGTTAGCAGGTTCCGGCGGGAAAGCCCTGAACCGTCAACAATTCTCCAACCAGTGATGTTGATTCCAAGTTGACGTAACGTGGCCCTTGAATGTGCAGCTGCTGTTCGCCAATTTGCCGGACCACCGTTTTTTGCGGCTGATAACCAGTGCAGTGTTTCAGCTGAATCGTTGTCACTTGGTTCTAACATTTCTTTCGCCAAGATAGACATTTTGGCACTTGGAACTCGGCTGATTTGTGCGCCGGTAGCTTCACCCGAACCTTTGAAAACTACTGTCATTCCGTTATCACGCAGAGCCGATGTAAAAGTGATAG
>JBIKSQ010000024.1:0-11712 GCA_044348555.1 Candidatus Nanopelagicales bacterium
AATTGATTTAACTGAAGCTACGGCTTTCGAGTCGCTGGCGCATTCTGTTTTTTCACAGCAAATTTCCACTTCGGCTGCAAAAAGTATCTCTACAAAGGTTTCCAAGGCTTTCCGAGGGTCGATTACGCCACGCAAGATCGCAAAATCTGACGTTGAAACACTCCGTTCCTTAGGGCTATCCAACGCCAAAGCGAGGACGATTCGAGAACTTGCTGAAGCAGTCCTGAGTAAAACCTTGGAACTTGGAAAACTTAGTGAGATGCAAGATGCGGAGATTGTTGAGCAGTTAGTTCAAGTATGGGGAATAGGAAGATGGACAGCTGAGATGTTCTTGATGTTTGATCTGGGCCGACTGGATGTTTGGCCAGCAGGTGATTTTGGAGTCAGGAAAGGCTGGCAGCTGATCCACCAGGATGACGAGATGCACGCGCAGAAGCAGTTTGAATATCTTGGAGAATCATTTCGTCCCTACCGCTCAATCGCAGCTTGGTATTGCTGGCGTGCTGTGGACTTGTCGCGCTCCACTGGAAATGCGGACTAGTTTGCATACATCTAAGGTTTGAACATGACTACAACCCGTCGCAGTTTTATTGGTGCCAGTGTCGTGTTATTGGCAGCCTGCGCGGCCCCTGAAGTGGCTCCATTGCCGAATATCGCGGAGCCGCAGATTCTCGGAAAGCTCTCAGATATTCCGGTTCGCGGCGGAAAGGTATTTGAGATTGCAGATCGCAAAATTCTGGTCACCCGACCAAGTGAAAATGAGATTCGAGCCTTTCTCGCAAAATGCACCCATCAGGGCGGAATGTTGTCCAGCGTTTCAGAGAACGTAATCAGCTGTCCACTACACGGTGCCCAGTTCGATGCAGAATCAGGCAACGTAGTTCAAGGCCCTGCAGACATGGCTTTAATTACCTACAGCATCACTTTGGATGAAGACGGCGAAACCTTGGTCGTAGCCAGCTAATTTCTGGTCGTCAATATGCTGCTCTAAGAAGCGCGCAACAAACTCTGCGACTCGAACTCGCTACCTTTGAATGCCAACTTGATAGTTCGGTTCCATTTGTTCCGATGAGTCGCTGGATTCAGTAGCGCAATTCCCACTCCGTACTTAGAAATTTTGCCCGGACGGATTCCAGCCCGCCAGAGATTACGATCGAGTTGGGATGGTTGGCCGGCTGATTTAGTTTCGAGAATGATCCAGTCGGGTGAGTTGAGAGCCGAGATGTTGTTAAATTCGAGGGAAGTATCAATGGTGATGCGACTTGCTTCAGTCAAGGAAACCAGAGTGCTACGTTGAAAACTCACATTGAGGGAAGAGGCATAAGCGGTTGGCCCAGTTATGTCGTGGACAGCGAGCTCATTCTCAATCCATGCCTGATGAGCATCTGGATTTGAAAATCTATTCTCAAAAGGAATCTCAAATCTAATTTTGTTTGTTTGGCACCGACTGTTTCTAACTTTCAACTCCAGAAATGAACTTTCGCTTTCGATGTAGGTTCTCGTTCTAAGTTTGAAGCGACGTCGGCGTCCAACTGCAGCCAACTTATGCAATTCCAAATCAGGGGTATCAAAATAGACAGACTCGTATTTACTAACTAGTTTGCCTGAGTCACCAACAACACTGAAATTTGCTTTTGAGAGCTGGAGTATGTCCTCAAGCAGACTTTTTGAGATTAGATATTTTCGGTCAGTTCGAGTTTGGAGGGTGAACTCTGTTGAAAGTTCAGTGCGATCCGTTACCTGCAAGCTCGCTAGTAATTTCTCCATGTCTACCGATTTTTATATCGAACGTCGACCCAGGTGGAGTCATTAACAAAATCAAGCCGTTTGATTGTTGCTTTCTTGACATCTGCGTTCAACACTTCAGAAAGGGCCGAGATCATCTCATTTTCAACTGGGTAAGCCTTATCTAGAACAACTAGTTCTTGCTTGTATCCCCGGTAGAGCCGCGGATGATCAGCCACAAACATTGAGCCCACGATCACGATCATGAGTCCGACTACGACTAAGTTCAATTCAGGTGAAAGCCCAGCAAGTAGGCCAAGCGCTAGAGCTGAGAAGTAGTAAGCAATCTCATTTTGATCAATTTCGTAGGAGCGCAACCGAATAATTGAGAGGACCCCAAAAAGTCCCAGTCCTAGACCAAAGCTGACCGTGCTGGAGGACAGGACTGTCGAAACTGCCAAAACTCCAATATTCACCCCGACATATGCCACTACCAGGTCTTTTCTCCGGTGCCGTGGAAAGTAGATTCCAAAGGTCAGCAGCGTGATAAAGAATAGGTCGGCTAGCAAGATTGCATACGGCGGCATAAAGACTCGGTTTCTGTTTAGTGAACTTCAGGTTAATTGGCTGAATGTTAGTTAAAGTTAGCCCATGAGTATTCATATTGAGGCCGAAAAAGGCCAAATTGCCGACACAATCTTGCTTCCAGGTGACCCTTTGCGGGCTAAATGGATTGCCGATAACTTCCTAGAAGGCCCAGTGCAGTACAACTCGGTCCGAAACATGTTTGGTTACACAGGCACATACAAAGGAAAGCGCATCTCAGTTCAGGGAACTGGAATGGGTGTCCCTTCAATTTCGATTTATGTACATGAGCTGTTCGCAGAGTACGAAGTTCAAAAAGCAATTCGGGTTGGTACCTGTGGTGGGCTTGATGGAACCAAACTGCGCGATTTAGTAATTGCGATGACTGCGTCCACGGATTCAAACGTGAACCATCGAATGACTAATGGTCTGGACTATTCACCGGTTGCAGACTTTCCGATGTTGGAAGCTGCAGTCAAAGCTTCACGCGATGCTGGCATGTCTTTTCACGTTGGTGGAATCGCAACCGTTGATCAGTTCTACGACTCAACCGATGCGCTTGAGAAATGGCGCATGCTTGGAGTCCTGGCACTTGAGATGGAAACCAGTGCGCTTTACACACTTGCTGCAAAGTTTGGCCGTCGCGCTTTAACAATCGCGACAGTTAGCGATCACATCATCACGCATGAACAGACTCCAGCGGAAGAACGCGAAACTGGATTCCGCAACATGGTTCAGATTGCACTCGAGGCAGCTCTAGTCGACTAAGAATTGGCTCGAGCTATTCAGCTCGGTTGCGCCGCAACTTCTGGATATTTGCTACAGAAGGAGCTGTGTAGCCGAGCCTTACGCTTGTGATTCGAATAATGGCAACCGTTGCGATCGTTATCGCAGCCAATATGTTTGGGTCAATAAGGCCGTGACCTAATACAACAATTACAGCGCCAACCAAAGCGGCGGATGCAAACCAGGGTCCATCGCGCAACACGTTTGGTTTGCTTCCCAACATCATCTCAACAATCGTGCCACCCCCAACTGCAGTCAGCACTCCAACAAAAATCGAACTACCAACCGGCATTCCAAGTAGGACCGCTTTTTGGGTGCCCACGAGTACGTATGTACCGAGAACCAGGGCATCTAATGAAAGCCCAACCAATGAATTTTCGACTGTCCGTCGAGCCAATGGCATTCCGATAAGAGCTGCAAACACAGCAGTCGGTATGTACCAAGCATTATGAACGGCAACCACCGGCACATCAAGCAAAAGGTCGCGGAACATTCCTCCACCAAGTGCCATAAGAATGCCAATCAACATGACTGCAACCAGCGGCATCCGACGCTGCACGGCCAAAGCCGAACCAAACAGGCCACCTGTTGCGATTGCGATGAGATCTAGTGCAATTGGAAGTTGAGTCATCTAATTACTGGTGCTTGTGACCGATTAACTCAAGAAATTTCCAAGCAGCTGGTAGCAAACCAGCAGCCAGGATCATCTTGATTGCGTCACCGATTAGAAATGGGAACAAACCCCACTGCAGAGTTGTGATCCAGTCAGCGCCAGTGTTCGCCTTGAGTACGACTAAACCAACAAAGTAGATTGCAACGTTACCTGCAAGCATTGCTACAGCAGCCTTTGCTGGTGTTTGTGTGAAGCCAGCTTCAGCTAGTCGACCAACCAGCACGCCTGCAACAATGAAACCCAAGACATAGCCCAGCGATGCCATTCCAAAAACTGCAACCCCAGTTACATGGCTGCCATCTGCGGTTGGGGCCAGAACAGGTAGCCCAACCAGTGCCAAACCAAAGTAGATGCTTGTTGCAGTAAGTCCGCGCCAAGCTCCGAGGGATGCAACCGAAAGTAATACCGCAAAGGTTTGGCCTGTTAAAGGAACTGGGCTAAACGGCAGCGGAATCGCTACCTGCGCCATGCCAGCGATAAAACCAACAGATGCCAGCACTAGTGCGATATCTCGAACCCAAGCCAGCCGCACGGTCTCTACAAGCACTCGTGGGGTAACTGAAATTGTTGACATTAAATCTCCTTTGAATAAAGCCAAGTTTGCCCTAGCAATGCCAATAATCGGAACTTTTCAGCCTAGAAACCAAGAACTTATGGGTAAATATGGGGACTAGTTCGACAAATACCGTAAAACCGAAGTATCTTTTCGCTGTTCATCACAGATTCGAACTGCACCGGGGAAGGCGAAGTTCGAACTGAAAGGTGCTCGCCATGGTGATGAATATGAGCAGCCAGGCTCCGGCTTACGGAGTATTGGTCATTCACACCTGCCCAAATTCACTGGCAAAAGCTGTCGAATGGGCGCTGCAGACTGAATTTCAACACTTTCAAGTTGAATGGAAAAACCAAAGCCTGGAGTCAAATTCAAGTCGAATGTCTTTGACTTGGAACGCGACACTCGGAACTGCTGCTCGGTTAGCTAGTGCACTGATGCAAATTCCAAACTTACGGTTTGAAATTTCTGAGCACTGTGCCCAAGCGCAATCGAATGAGAGGTTTGCGTTTACGCCAAACCTAGGAATTTTTCGCGCAACAATTGATCAATACGGAAACTCGTTGT
Organism: Candidatus Nanopelagicales bacterium; assembly: GCA_044348555.1. GTDB lineage: Bacteria > Actinomycetota > Actinomycetes > S36-B12 > UBA5976 > JAFMIT01. Next base: position 4,890 of record JBIKSQ010000024.1, read on the forward strand.
TCACTGAGAATCAACTGCGCGAAGTTTTAAACTCGAACTCGAGTAACCCAATAAAGCTACCCCAAGAGATGGCACGGTTGTTAGGCACCGATTGGGATACAGAACTCGATAAATATCGCATTGATGTTGCGGATGAAAATCCAGATTGGATTCGGGTCGTTAGTTAAAACTACTGACTCTTGAATACAACCGCTACGTCGTGGCCACCGAAACCGAAACTGTTATTCAGAACTGCGATGTCACCAGCAGGCAAATCTCGCTTCACGTTTGCAACCACATCGATTCCAAGCCCTGGCTCTTCGTTGTCAAGGTTGATGGTTGGTGGTGCAACTCGATCACGAATTGCTAAAACTGAGAAGACGCTTTCGATTGCTCCAGCGCCACCAAGCAAATGTCCAGTCATTGATTTTGTTCCACTGACTAAAACATTCTGCGCGTGTGCACCTAATGCTGTGCGCAACGCCAACGCCTCTGCCTTATCACCCAAAGGAGTTGAGGTGGCGTGTGCGTTTACATGCGTGATGTCAGTAGCAGAAATTCCTGCGTCTTTGATTGCCGCGTTGATAGCTCTGATTGCGCCAGCGCCTTCTGGATGTGGTTGAGCGATGTCGTGACCATCAGAGGTCATACCGGAACCGCCATAAACAGCGTAAACCGTTGCTCCGCGGGCAGCAGCATGTTCAGCTGACTCAAGAATCACACAAGCTGCACCTTCAGCCATGACGAAGCCGTCGCGGCCCGTGTCGTATGGTCGAGAAGCGAGGGTGGGCTCATCATTACGAGTGGATAGCGCCCGCATAGAAGCAAAAGCAGAGATGGTGAGTGCGTGGATGGCCGCTTCAGTACCGCCGGCTATAACTATGTCGGCTCGGCCATCTTGAATCATCTTGGCACCCCAGGACACTGCCTCGGCGCCTGATGCACATGCACTAACGGGGGTGTGGACACCGGCTTGTGCGCCGAATTCGAGGCCAACCCAAGCGGCAGGTCCGTTTGGCATCAACATTGGAACGGCCATTGGAGAAACTCGTTTAGAGCCCTCTTTGATCAAAATTTCATATTGTGAAATAGCTGAAGTGATGCCACCGATTCCAGTAGCAAAAACAACTCCCAGCCGAGTCTTGTCAACGTCAGGCGCGCCGGCGTCAGCCCAAGCTTCGCGGGAGCAAACAATCGCAAACTGTTGACCACGATCTAAACGGCGGGCTTTTGCTGGCTCTAGGCCGGCATCGAGTGGTTCTACCGCAACTGTCCCAGCGAACTTAACTGAAACTGTTTCGGCCCATTCATAAGACATAGTTCTAATTCCAGAGGTCCCCGCAAGCAGCGCTTTCCAAGTGTCTGGTGCATTACCTGCAAGGGGAGTGGTAGCGCCTACGCCGGTAATTACAACTGTTCGACTCATGTCTGCCTCTCACTTCTTTGAAAAAATGGCGACCCTGAAAATCAGGGTCGCCATCAAGTCAGGAATTTGCTTTTACGTAAGCGACTGCGTCGCCAACAGTTTTGATGTTCTTTAGTTCTTCGTCTGGAATTCCAACACCAAGCTTTGAATCCATTTCCATGGCGATTTCAACCATGGAAAGTGAGTCGATGTCTAAGTCGTCGACGAAGGATTTGTCAGCATCGATTGCAGATTCGTCGATACCAGCGATTTCGGAAACGATTGAGCGCAATGCGTCCAGAATTTCCTGATCGGTCATGCTTTCCTCCTGAGTTAAGTGGGTGTTGCCACCCTTCCGCAATAATGCGGAAATCTGTTATGGAACGCGTACTACCTGTGAGGCGTACGCCAGTCCCGCCCCAAAGCCTATGAGCAGGGCAATGTCTCCGGACTTTGCCACTCCCGTACTTCGAAGTTGATCTAGGGCCAGCGGGATTGAGGCCGCTGATGTGTTTCCAGAATACTGGATGTCTTCGGCAACTTTGATTGTCTCGGGAAAGCCGAGCGCTTTCATCATGGCTTTAGTGATTCGCAAGTTTGCTTGGTGTGGAACAAATACATCAATATCGGCTGGAGTGAGCCCTGCCGCCTCAATTGCAGCATGTGCAATTTTTGGCATTTCAGATACTGTCCATCGAAAAACCTTTTGCCCCTGCATGCGCAGAACTGGAAATTCGCCAGCAATTTTCTTTGGATCTGCACTGCGTAATTCATGCAGTCCCGGAGACATCACAATCGCATCCCAGTTGGATCCATCCGAACCCCAGAGGGTTGGTCCAATTTGAGCTGTGTCACTTGGGCTCACAATTACGGCACCTGCACCATCAGCAAAAATAAAAGCAGTACCGCGGTCGTTGATGTCAATCCATTCCGAAAGTTTCTCGACACCGATCACCAACGTGTTTTTACTTTGACCGGTGCTTACTTCAGCATCAGCCATTCCAATCGCGTAGCAAAATCCTGCACATGCAGCACTGATATCCATCGCACCTGGATTTGGTATGCCCAGCCGATCAGCGATAAAAACTGCAGCGCTTGGAGTTTGATATGGATGCGAAATTGTGGAGACAATCACGTTGTCAATGTCAGCAGCTGTTAACCCAGCATCGGCGATTGCTTTCTCAGCTGCAGAGACAGCCATGTCGATGATTGTTACATCGGCAGGCGCGTGTCGGCGCTCAATGATGCCGCTGCGGTCTTGAATCCACTCATCAGATGATTCAATGTTTTCGCAAATCTCCGCGTTGGTCACGACGGTGGTGGGACGGTAAACCCCAAGTCCACTGATCCGGCTGAAAGACCGGGGTCGTGATGCAATCTGCTTTGACATTAAAATCCTTTGAAATGGTTACGCGTGCTTAGTTACTGTGCTTAGAGGCGAATTCTCGCAGGTTATCCAACTCGGCAGGGGATTTGAGCGGAAATAGTTCGACCCCTTTTAGGGCTCTTTTCGCAATACCAGTCAAAGTTCCTCCTGGAAAAAGTTCGACAATTCCAGTGACGCCTAGTTTTTCGAACTTATCCATGCAAAGATCCCAGCGGACCGGATTCGTGATTTGGGAAACTAGCCGAGATGAGATTTCGATTCCGTTATTGATTGCTTCGGCATCACGGTTAGAGATGAGTGAAACTTTTGAGTCGTTTGCTGTTACTTGTGCTAGAGCAGCAGCAACTTCTGATTGAGCGCTTTGCATGAACTGAGTATGAAACGCACCGGCCACCTGCAGTTGAATAAGTCGTAGACCTGCGGGTGCCGCTGCTAATAACGCTTCGATGTCAGAGATGCGGCCGGCTGCAACAATTTGGTTTGCACCGTTCTCATTGGCGGGCACCAAATTGTGTTCGGCAAGTTGTGCCACAACTGCTTCTCTGTCGCCGCCCATAACTGCAACCATTCCAGTTGCTTCGATTGCTGCGGCAGCTGCCATTGCCTGCCCGCGTTTTGCCACTACTGCCAACGCATCAGAATCGCTCAGTACGCCGGCGATCGCAGCAGCTGTGAATTCACCGACACTGTGGCCAGCAAAGGCGGAGGCCTGATTGAGTTCTACTCCGGCTGCGGTAGCTGCTCGGTATGAGGCAATCCCGGCCGCAACAATCAAAGGTTGGGCTACAGCCGTATTTTTAATGGTTTCAGCATCAGCGGTCGTGCCAGCGGCCATGATGTCAATGTTGGTAGCGCTGTTTGCGAGTTCGATAATGCTTGCAAATCCAGGTAGCTCTAGCCATTCGGTGAGCATTCCAGGGGTCTGAGAACCTTGACCAGGGGCAACGACGATAAGCACAGGGACGTATGCAAGCGAGTTACCGGCGAGTCTCCAAATGCAGACTCGCCGATAGCCGCAAAATCAGCCAGATCCTTCGGTATTTCCAGCATCTGCCTTGGTGGCGTCAGTCAGGTGATATTGGTCAATGATGCTTTGTAGGCGACCATGATCGAACTGGCCACGACGAGCCAGCGCGGTAAGAGTCTGAACAACAATCGACTCCGCATCAACCAAGAAGTGGCGACGTGCCGCACCGCGAGTATCTGAGATGCCCCAACCATCTGTGCCAAGGGTGTTGAACTCTTCTGGAACCCAAGGGCGAATCTGGTCCTGAACTGCTTGCATCCAGTCGCTCACTGCGACAACTGGGCCATTGCGTCCTTCGAGCTTGGCTGTCACGTAAGGCTTGCGGTATTCGCCATTTGGGTTGAGCAGATTGTGTTTGTCTGCTTCTAGACCATCGCGACGAAGTTCATTCCATGAAGTGACAGACCAAACATCAGCCAACACACCAAATTCTTCACGCAGCTTGCGAGCGGCTTCGACTGCAGTGTTCACTGCAATGCCAGAGGCCAAAAGTGAAGCACGCGGTCCATCTCCATCTTCTGCAGGGGAGTAGAGGTACATGCCCTTGAGGATGCCTTCAACATCTACATTGGCTGGCTCTTCGGGTTGTACATATGGCTCGTTGTAAACGGTTAGGTAGTAGAAAACATTCTCTGGATTCTCACCATGCATGCGACGCAAACCATCGCGCATGATGTGACCGAGTTCGAATGCATAAGCTGGGTCGTATGCAACAACGCCAGGGTTGGTTGATGCAATCAACATGGAGTGCCCATCGTTGTGCTGCAAACCTTCACCGGCAAGTGTTGTTCTACCTGCGGTTGCACCGACAACAAAGCCACGAACCATCTGATCCATTGCAAGCCAGAACTGATCACCTGTGCGTTGGAAACCAAACATTGAGTAGAAGATGTAAATCGGCACCATGTTGACGCCATGTGTTGAGTATGCGGAACCTGCTGCAACAAACGAAGCAACTGAACCCGCTTCGTTGATGCCTTCATGCAAGATCTGTCCAGACACACTCTCTTTGTAAGACAGCATCAATTCGCGATCCACTGGGGTGTATTGCTGTCCCTGTGGGTTGTAGATGCGAAGGGAAGGGAAGAGTGAATCCATACCGAATGTGCGGGCCTCATCCGGAATAATCGGAACGAAGCGAGCGCCAAGTCCGTCAACCTTGACGAGATCCTTGAAGATTCTGACAAACGCCATTGTGGTTGCAATGCTCTGGGTTCCAGAACCTCTGCGGGCAACCTCAAATACTTTTTCATCTGGCATGGGAAGTGCAGCAGCCTCAGTTCTGCGCTCTGGCACATACCCACCAAGAATCCGACGCCGCTCATGCATGTATGCCATGTCAGGGTGGTCATCAGCTGGCCGGTAATAAGGCGGCATGTACGGATCGAGTTGATCATCCGTGATTGGAATCTTGAGTTCATCTCGGAAAGCTTTGAGATCCTCGAGTGTCATTTTCTTCATTTGGTGGGTTGCATTACGACCTTGGAATGAAGAACCTAACTTCCAGCCTTTAATTGTTTTGGCAAGAATGACAGTAGGGCGACCTTTGTGTTCCATCGCAGATTTGTATGCTGCATAAAGTTTCTTGTAGTCGTGACCGCCACGTTGCAACTGCCAGAGTTGTTCGTCAGTCATGTTCTCAACCAGCTTCGCCACTCGTGGGTCGCGGCCAAAGAAGTTCTCTCGTAAGAAAGCCGCATTTTCAGCACGGTATGTCTGGAAGTCGCCATCAGGTGTGGTGTTGAACAAATGAATCAGGGCGCCGTCAACGTCGCGTGCCAGCAATTCATCCCAGCCCGAGCCCCAAACAACTTTGATCACATTCCAACCAGCACCACGGAATGTGGCTTCTAGTTCCTGAATGATTTTTCCGTTGCCACGAACCGGTCCATCAAGTCGCTGCAGGTTGCAGTTGATGACGAATGTCAGGTTGTCTAGTTTTTCACGGGCAGCTAAACCGATTGCACCCAACGACTCTGGTTCGTCAGTTTCACCATCACCCAAAAAGGCCCAAACTTGTTGGTCGCTGGTGTCTTTGATGCCGCGGCCTTGTAGGTAGCGGTTGAAGCGAGCTTGATAAATCGCATGCAGTGGTCCCAGACCCATCGAAACCGTGGGGAATTGCCAGAAGTTTGGCTTAAGTCTTGGGTGTGGGTAAGAAGGCAATGAACCTTCTGGGTTTGAAACTTCCTGGCGAAAGCCATCCATCTCTGCTTCGGAGATTCGACCTTCGAGAAATGCGCGGGCGTACATTCCGGGACTTGCGTGACCCTGGAAGAAAATTTGATCGCCACCACCAGGATGATCCTGGCCGCGGAAGAAATGATTAAAACCAATTTCATAAAGCAATGCTGAAGAAGCGTAAGTAGAAATGTGTCCGCCGACACCAATACCTGGTCGTTGTGCGCGATGTACCATGATCGCAGCATTCCAACGTGCGTACCCACGAATTCGGCGTTCAGTTTCAACGTCGCCGGGGAATTGAGGTTCATCGCCAGGTGCGATGGAGTTTATGTAATCAGTGCTGCGAATTGCGGGAACATTTAATTCGCGGGTTGCAGAATGTCGCAACATCTCAAGCACGATGTGACGTGCGCGTCTGGGACCATGTTCTGCGATAACAGCATCTAGAGACTCAAGCCATTCGTGAGTCTCGTCTGGATCATTGTCGACGTACTGGCTTGGTAGGCCTACGTACTGGCTTTCCTCGATTGACACGGAGCCTCCAGTTTTTCCAGCTTGTGGCCGGATGGTTATTTTTGGGTGGCGTAATTGTGGCGCATACCTGAGCTTTTGGTTAAACCGGATGAGCCTTAAGAGGAGTTTTGGGCAAAGTGTCCGTATGGTGAAATATTCTGCTAAGTAATCGAATTGTTGCTCTACCCGCTTGCAATCGGAGCGGTTAGTGGTTGAACTATGCCCATGCAATCTGAGGGGAGCCCCCACCTCGCCGAGAGTCTCGGCGTTAAAACTGGCCAAGTCGTTCAACAAATTGGTTTTGATGACGACTGTGCCGAAGAAGTAC